>JBFISM010000057.1:0-20873 GCA_041608535.1 Acidimicrobiia bacterium | reverse complement strand
GTGGATGCGGTCGTCGTCGCCTCCACCGAGGACAGCCACTACGAGCCGGCCATGGCAGCCATCCAGGCGGGGAAAGCACTCCTCATCGAAAAGCCAATCACCATCCTCCCCACCGAAGGCGAGAAGCTGCTCGCCGCCGCAGAGGAGTACGGCGTCGAGGTGTACACGGGTTTCACCCAGCGCTTCCGCCGTCGCTACCTGGCCATCAAAGAACACGTGATGCAGGGCTACGTCGGCCAGGTCACGAGCGCCAAGGCCACCATCTATCTCACGCAGTCCGTCGCCAGAGCCGTCATCTCGCGAGCGGGTACGACGACGCCATCGGTGAACACGATGACGTACCTGTTCGACCTGCTCATGTGGTTTGTTCCGGACAGCCGGCCGGTGAAGGCGTACGCAGCAGGCGCCAAGGCGAGGATGCACGAAGAACACGGCTCGCTCGACTCGACGTGGTGTGTGTTGACGCTCGAGGATGGAGCGGTCGCCAACCTCGGCGTCAGCTGGGAGCTGCCGGAGTTCTGGCCGGCATACGTCGCATCGATGGATTTCGAGCTGTTCGGTCGGGACGGAACCATCAGCGTGCGCGACGACCATCGCGACGTGATGATGGCATCGTCCCGTCCGGTGCCATCCCCGTACACGCCGGACACCACGATGAACGTGGCACTGCTCGGGTCGTACATGCCGGGCGACTGGGCGCTCGGCGAGCATTTCGGAGCGATGCAAGAAGAGACGCATGCCTTCATCAATGCCGTCGGCCAGGACAGGCGCGACCCCATCCTCGCCACCGGTCGGGAAGGTTTCGACGTGCTCAAGGTCTCCACCGCCGTCGACGAATCGGCCAGAACCGGCGAGGTGGTCGAGATCACCTGGGGCATCTGACCCGATGGCGGGGATGCTCGACGGCGTCCGAGTGTTGGAGTTGGGCCAGGTCATCGCCGGTACCTTCGGCGGAGTGATCCTCGCCGACCTCGGCGCCGAGGTCATCAAGATCGAGCCGCCCCGGGGCGACACGGCGCGCAACGCCACCATCGCACCGCTGGGCGATCAGAGCGCGATACACCTCTTCATGAATCGGGGCAAGAAGAGCGTGGTGATCGATCTCAAGAGCGAGCGGGGGCTCGACATCTTCTACGGGCTCGTGGCGGAGTCGGACGTGGTGATCGACAACTTCCGGCCGGGAGTGATGACGAGACTCCGCATCGATCACGAGACTCTGCGGCGGCACAACCCGACGATCATCACCTCGTCGATCACGGGGTTCGGAGAGACGGGACCGCTGCGCGACAAGGCGGCGTTCGACCTCGTGGTGCAGGCGTACAGCGGTCACATGGACATCACCGGAGATCCAGACGGGATGCCGGCCCGAGCCGGGGTACCGCTCGCCGACATGTCCGGCGGTATCTACTCCACCATCTCGGTGCTGGCGGCGCTGGTGGGACGAGAGCGGCACGGCACCGGCCAGCACGCCGACGTCGCCATGCTCGACTCGATGGTGCATCTCCTGGCCTATGACGCCCTCGACCACCTCACCACCGGAGCGAAGGTGACCCGCCAGGGGTCGGGTCACGCCCACATGGTGCCGTGGCAGGCCTTTCCCGTGCAGGACGGCTTCGTGGTGGTGGCCGCTCGGGACGAGAAGTTCTGGCGCAACCTGTGCGATGCCATCGACCGACCCGAACTGAAGGACGACGAGCGAACCAAGGACAACGCCGCCCGCGTTGCCAACCGTGCCTGGTTGGAGCCGCTTCTCGCCGAGGCGTTCCGGCAGCGACCCCAGCGCGAGTGGATCCGCATCCTCGACGAGTACGACATCCCATCTGCACCGGTCAATGACTTCGGCTCGCTCTTCGCCGACCCACATCTCGCCGAGCGGGGGATGATCCGCAGCTATGAGCACCCCACCGTGGGCGAGGTTCGGTACCAGCCGAGCCCGATGAAGTTGAGTGCCTGGGAGTTCCCGTCTCGCCCCGCTCCCATGCTCGGGGAGCACACCGCCGAGGTGCTACGCGAACTCCTCGGCCTCGACGACGGCGCCATCACGGCCCTCGCCACAGATGGCGTGCTCGGGCTTCATCAACACTCCTGAGCCGGCGTTCGTATCCGCTTGCGCGAGCCACACACGTTGCCGCACCTGGGGGATCGACACGTACGATGGGGACGTGGATGCGGAGAGGCTGAATCTCGTGATGAACGTCGAGGACTTCGCCGGTGTCGTGGGCTTCTACCGAGACGTGTTGGACATGCCGGTCGAGTCGACCTGGGACGGCGATGAAGGACCCGGAGCCATCCTTCGTGCCGGGAACGGTCGGACGATCGAGGTGTTCGGTCCGCCGTGGGGCGCCCGCCAAGACCGGCGGCCGGTCGCCGGGGTCGAAGTGGCGGTGGAGGTAGCCGACGTCGAGGCCTGGCACGAGCGACTCGTGGAGCGTGGCATCCCGATCGCCCGCGGTCTCGTCGACAATCCCTGGGGCGATCGCTCATTCGGTATCGATGACCCATCCGGCGTCCGAATCTGGATTCTCGAAGAGACCGACAACACCTGATCTCTCGGATCACTGCCTGGTGAACAGCAGCTGCATCTCGACGATCCCGAAATCGTCGACGCTCAGCACGATCCCGGCCGAAGGAACCGCAACGCCGTAGTCGGCGAACGTGATCTCGGTCGAGGCCACCACCACGATGATCCCGTCGACGAGTTGCGCTTGGACGTCGAACGCGACCGGTTGCGTCACTCCGCTCACGGTCAAGTCACCGTTGGCCACTCCGGCGACTGCCTCGCCGTCTGCCGCACCCGCAGGCAGCTCGATCGGCTCGGTCAAGGTGAACGTTGCGGTCGGGAACTCGCCCGTGTTCAGCGCATCCTGTACCCGATCGTCACGCCGGGACTGGTTTGACGTGAGCGTGGACAGGTCGGCTTCTACGTCAACCGACGTCACTTCGGTGCCGGCGATCGCGAGTGTGCCGGACACGTCGCCGGTACGCCCCACCGCTTCGGTCTCCCCGATGCCCTGGCCGAGGGTCTCTCGGATCCGGAAGCCGACGAAAGATCCGGTGGCAGATTCGAAATCAAACGTACCGATGGAGGTGTCCACCACCCATGTCCCATCGATACCTTCGGTCTCGGCCGTTGCGGTCGTGGTCGTCTCCTCGGCAACGGTGGTCTCGGGTGCGCTGGACGTCGTCGTTGCGGCGCCGGTTGTGTCCGTGGCCGCACTGGTGCTGGTGGCCGCCGCCACGGCCGCCTCCAGCGAAACCGCCTCCGGCTCGTCACCGGCGAAGAAGAGGTACAGCCCGGCTCCGGCGCCGATCAGCACAACGGCGCCGATGGCGAGAAGAGGGATGCGGCTGGTCCGGGGACGGGGTAGTGATGGTGGAGATTCGTTACTGGTCATCGCAGGATGATCACACAACTTCCGAGGAACGCCCGGTTCGAGGTCGCATCCCGCCGGAGTGATGCCCACGAGCACCGGCTTGTCGACCCGCTCCCACCCTATCCAGCCGTCGAGTGTGTTTGCTCGCCGCGTAATCGACGTTCCAAGCACACTCGACGACTACACACCTACGCGTTTTGGTATGCCGCCCATCTCGACGAAGCGATAGCGCTCGGCGAGGAGTGGTGAAAGGGAGCGGCGCTTGTCCTCCGGGTAGGCGATCCACATCCTCAGGAGATGACGTTTCCGCTCCGGCTCGTCGTGATCCTCGTATTCCTCGCGGGAGTGGAGGATCACGTGGTTGTTGAGGAACTGCATGTCACCGGGCTGGAAGTCCATCGTCAGGCGCAAGTCCGGCCGATTGGCGACCTCCTGCACGAACTCCAGAGCCTCCGCCTGTGCGGGTGACATGGCGTACTGCTCGCCGAAGCGACCCACGGACCGGAAGTAGGCGAGGCTGGCAAACCGCACTGCCAGCTTGCCGTCGTGGTGGCTGAACATCGGACATGCGTAGAAAGGCTCCTCGCCGGGTGGGTTCTCCCCACGCCAGTCGACGTAGTACGGCTGGTACAGCTCTTCGAGCAGATCGGGTCGCTCTCGCCGCAACACGTTGTGCACGGTGGCCGCACTCACCAGCGCACTGGCCCCTCCCGATTTGGCGGACTGCACACAGAACAGACCCAGGATGTCGACCGGAAGCTGATCGCAATGGAAGTCGAGCCGGGAGCGTGTCTGGTAGGCGCGAGCGTTCGGGTCGTCCATCGTCTTGCCCTCGTCGCGCACGTGCCCGAGGAGATGGCCCCGACTGTTCTGGGAGATGGGGGTGCCGAACTGCACGCCGAGTCCCCAGTAGATCAGCTCGCACTCCGCAGCAGTGAATCTCTCCCGAGGGAGGCCGCGGACGAGCATGAACCCAGGCCCGTTCTCGAGTGTGTCTGGGATGGTGCGCAGAAACTGCGACAACTCCGGCACGGCGAAGGCTTCTGCAGGAAAGGGGATGGTGAGGTCGGCCGCCTGTACTCTGCGGAGAGCAGCATCGATCTCGCCGACGTCATGTTCCGAGAGGTGGTGGACCCAGCTCGTCTCGTTCTGTAGTTGCGGACCCAGCCACGCCTGCGGCCCGCTGAACTCTTCGTCGCGGACTGGAATGCGGCTCACGTCTCCTCCGCCCGAGTCGCCGGGCGCAATCCTATAGGATGCAATGTCGGTGATGCACCACCTCCACCGCCTATTCGATCCGGACGCCATTGCCATCGTCGGGCTCAGCGCCGATCCGGACAAACATGGCCACCGGGTGCTCCGCCATCTCCAAGCGCATGGCTACGGCGGGCAGATCTGGGGGGTGAACCCCAAGCTCCCAGCCGTCGACGACATCCCGGTGTTCGCCTCCGTAGCTGCCTTGCCCGCCCCCCCGGACGTGCTCGTCCTCGCCGTTCCGGCCGCCGCCACCCCCGACGTGGTTGCCGCCGCTGCGGGTGCCGGAGTCGCCATAGTGTTCGCCGGTGGGTTTGCAGAGAGCGGGGACGCCGGAGCGGCTGTGCAGGAGGAGCTACGGCTGGCCGCCACGACAAGCGGGGTGCGTCTCCTCGGGCCCAACTCCGGCGGCGTGATCCGTCCCGGTCTCCCGATGAGCTTCCTCACCTGCCTGGATCGGCCGGCCGCGGAGATCAGGGGCGGACCGGTCGGCCTCGTCACCCAGAGCGGCGGAATCGGGAGCTATCTCCACAACCTGGCAGCCGAACGCCAGACTGGCCTGGCGGCGTCCATCTCGACGGGCAACGAGATCGACGTCGACATCGCGGACGGCATCGTTGCGCTTGCCGACCGCGCCGATGTGTCGGTCGTCGCCGTGGTGATGGAGACGGTGCGTCGTGGGGATGCCTTCGTCGCGGCGGTCGCCGACGCCCATCGGGCCGGAAAGCGCGTGGTCGTTGCTCGTTTCGGCACGTCCGAGCACGGTGGTTCGCTGCTGGAGACGCACACTGCGGCGCTGGCGCGCCCCCACCGGGTGCTCGACGGCGTGCTGTGGAGTCTCGGCGTACCGATCGCCACCACACCCGCCGAACTCCTCGACGTCTCCGAGATCGTCGCTCGATGTGGCAACCAACCGGTCGAGTCGGTCGGGATCGTCGCTCACTCCGGCGGCGTCGCCATCCTGCTCGCAGACCTGTGCGAGCAATACGGGGTGGAGCTGCCACCGCCTTCGGATGCGCTGGTCGCCGACATCGCACCCCTCCTCGACCAGGGTACGGTGGGCAACCCGGTTGACATGGGCGGCATCATCGGAGGCCCGGGGCGGTTCGCCGAAGTCGTCGCCAGGTTTGGACGTGAGTACCAGGCCGTACTCGCCGTGAGCTCCGCTCATCCCCCGGCGCACGCAGCAGAGCGAGTCACGTCTCTCCTGGAGCTGAACACACCCGCAGAGGTGATCCATCTGTGGATGGCCGGCGACGTAGCCGCCGGACCGCTGCATCGATTGCGCCGCGCCGGGCGACCCGTCACCGAGGAGCCCCGAGCTGCGGTGCGAGCTCTGGCTGCGCTCGTCACCCAGCCGCAGCGACCGACGCGCGCCATCCGACGACCTTCGTCTGCGAGTCGGGTGGCAGATGGGCCGGCGCCGTCGGTTGCAGATCGCGACGCGATGCATGTCCTCGCCTCCTGGGGTATTGCCGCCGTGGAGCAGCGGCGTATCGCCACGGGGGACGATTCACGACGAGACGCAGCCGAGATCGGCTTCCCGGTGGTCGTCAAGGCGGACGCACCGGACCTGATCCACAAGACGGAGGCAGGCGCCGTGGTCGTCGACGTGCGCACCTCCGTGGAGCTCGCGAGGGCTGTGGAGGCTGTGACCACCGGCGCCGTTTCCGCCGGCTTCTCCCCGACGGGCGTCGTGATCGAGCCACTGGTTACGGGAGTCGAGGTGCTGGCCGCCGCCATCCGTGACGAGACGTTCGGCCCCATGGTCACGGTCGGCCTCGGCGGAATCTTCGCCGAGGCACTCGATGCGACCGTCATGGCGCTGGCCCCGCTCTCCACCGAGAGGGCGCGGCGGCTGATCGATCGCATCCCGGGCCGCCACGTCTTGACCGCACCACGAGCGGGGACTCCCGCCGACCTCGATGATCTCGCCGACATCGTCGCGGCGCTGGGACACCGCCTCGCCGCAGACCCGGAGCTCAGCGCCATCGAGATCAACCCGCTCACCTGGACCGCGGCGGGCTGGGTGGCCGTGGATGCCTTCATGCATTGAGGCTGGTGGCGTGGCGAAAGGCGTCGGTCACCCGCACCGATCCGTCGCCGTTCGAAACCCCTCACCGGTGAGCAGCCGGAATCCAGTGCGATCGGCCAGCGTCGTGGCTCGCCACCCTTCCGCTGCGGCCGTCTCGGCCAGCTCGCTCCGCAGCTCCTCCAGTCCCGCAACGAGATCACATCGCCGCAGTGCGTCGGGCGAAGCCAGCAAAGCCGGCACCGCATCTGCACCGAGCGCGGCCGCATATTCCGCATCGAGCGCCCGCGAGTCGACGAGGTGACGGTCTACGTTGACGGTTGCGATCACCTCATCTGGATTCACCACGTTGAGCGCCGCCACGACCACTACGGAGACGGCGACGACACCCGCGCCAAAGCGGGCTCGGTCGCTGCGCAAGACAGTGAACAGGTACAGCACGAGCACGAGAGTCAGCCATCCCATCCAAGCTGTCGTGTAGAAGCGCAGCTCGGTCAGCCCGAAAGCATCCACGTACAGCAGCATGCGCCGGACGGCAGAGACCACCACGACCATGGTCAGTGCGATGAGCACGATCGAGAGCACATCGAGCAGTCGAGACCGCTGCGGGCGACGTTGCGCCAGCCAATCGACGACGAGCAGCAAGGCGAGCACGAGAGCTGCGACGACGACGAGCTCGAAGAAACCGCGCCGGGCGTACTCCGCATAGGTGAGACCCGATCTCGCGAGGGTGTCGGCGCCTCCGAACAGGTACGTGACTTGAACGATCACGAACAAGGCAAACAGCCCGTCGACGAGCGCCAGCACCGTGATCGCAGTCGTTTCGGGCATGGCGAGGACCGGCCATCCCGGCGGGTCGCCAATCACGGTGTGCCGCAACCGCAGCATCCGCAGTCCGAGCAGCAAGCCGGCCACGATCACCACTGCCACGGCATGCCCCAGCTCGCCACCGAGATCCGGTTGCCACGAGACGGAGGCGATGACGTAGTCGGCGAACACCGCGTCGGCGGACATGAACAGCCCGAGGAAGACGACGAGCAGTGGTGCGGCCAGCACGCCTCCGACGAGGGCGGGTCGCCACCTGCGGAGCTTGGTGCGCATCGAGGATGTTGCGACGTTGCCGTGCACCAGACGCGCTGCCTCTCCGCAGATCCGACCCCCGGCGATTGCAGCCGCGTGGAACAACGAACCCAAACGCCAATCCATCATCGGCTTCGCGTAGGTGACGACGACAACGGCGCACAGCCCGGCGACGGCAACGAGGTTGATCACGAGCAGCGCTTCCGAAGAGCGCACACCGAGCATCCCGGCGAACAGCAGCGCCGCGGCCGCCGCCAGGCGTGCTCCTGAATCGCCATGCCGGAGGGCTGCGGCGCCGATCGCTGCCGCGATGCACATGATCCCGAGAGCCAGCCCGGAACCCGCTGAGGTACGCAAGGCCAGCACATCGAACGCCAGCCCGATCATGACCGCGCCACCCAAGGCAAGCCCACGAGGACGGACCACGGGTGGCGCACCATCTCCCTGCAGATCGAATCGGCCGGCCAAGCGTGATCCTCCGTACGCGCTAGGCCCATGAACGTCGCTGCGGCGACGAGGGTTCCCCACGCACCGGCTTGTCACCGGATTGTGCTGCTCGCTCGTCTGTATGGATGAGTGTTGCGAGTGGAGGCGGGTCATGATCTTGGGGACGGTGGCAAGGCGAGCCGTGGAGGACGTGTTACGGAGACACCCCATCGCCGGCGGGGCGGCGATCGGGCTGATGTGGGGAGCGGCGATGCGGGTGTGGATGCGCTTCATCTCGCCCCACCCCGAGTTCACGTGGTCGGGCACGCTGTTCATCCTCGCCGGCAGCGTCATCGTCGGCACCTTGCTCGGACTGGCACACTGGCGACGAAGCGTGGGGGGCGCCGGCTGGTGGCGCCTGTCGGCGCTGAGCTTGATGCTGCTCGGGGCCGGCGGAGCGGTGATGTGGCCATCGGTGATACTCGGGGCCGTCGCATTCGGGCAGTGGCGTTACCGGCTGCTGCGTCTCCTCCTGGTTCCTGCGGCCCTCATCCAGGTGCCGGTGCTCCAAGGAGTCTTCGCCGACAACTGGCGAATGTCGGGATCGGCGATGGTGGTGGCCGTCGTGTGGTATCTGCCGATGATCACCCTCGAGGCTTGGGGGTTCTCCGTGTGTGTGTCCCCGGCGACGGCAATCGCGACGGAAGGCGGGCGACTGCGACGCATCGTGGTTGCGGCTGCCCTCATCGCCGTCGGCGGGTTCGGTCTGCTCGTGGCGGGTCTCGTCGGGGGGTGAGACCCGTCAAATGCGATCGCCGCACGAGATGCAGCAGCGTGAGGCCCGTATCGGGATCGGCGTGGCTCTCGTGATCCTCGAATCCCCGGTTGCGGTAGAACGCCAGCGCGACCGAGTTGGCGGCGAACACTTCGACGTAGACGGGATCGCGGCGCGCCGCGGCGTGCTCGACGAGCGCTCGACCCATCCCCCGCCCTTGGTACTCGGGGTGCGTGAAGAGACCGCCGATGAGGTCTCCGATGAGGGCGACGAACGCGGCGAGACGGCCGTCGTCGTCCACTACCCAGGTCTCGGCGTTGGGGAGGAGCTCGCCACGCACATCGTCTTCCTGCCCCCGCCAGAAGGCCTCGGGAAGAAAGGCCTGCCCCGGGATCGTCGCCGCAAGCCACACCCCGACGAGGTCGTCCTCATCGTCCGGGTGATAGGACCGGATCGTCCACTCGCTCACTGTCCCTGGAGTATCGCGATCTCGGCCGGAGTGGCACCGGCTGCATCGAGCACGCTCGGAACGTCCAGCGCTGCGCCGCCTCCGGCGCCCGACCTCACCGCCGCCTCCACCACCGCCATGGCTCGCAACCCGTCGACGACGCCCGGGACGTACGGCCGTGGCTCACTCACCGCAGCCGCCAGGTCGTCCAACTCGTCACGCAGCGGGTCGCCCGGCTCCACTGCGTACAGGGCACGCTCACCGCCGGCCGGCTCGAGGACCAGTTCGCCGTGGGCATCGACGTTGCCGCTGGTCCAATGACCGTGATCGAGCCGGAACTCCATGTTCCCGCCCGTTGCTTCCACGTCGAAGCGATAGTGGCTCGGCGTGGTCCAACTCGATGACACCGCAGACAGGGCGCCCCCCGTATGCGACATCGTCACCATGGCCGTCACCGGCATCGCCGGCCCGAGCTCGCCGTACTCGAATCGGGCGCTCACCGTGAGCGCCGGACCCACGAGCGCCAGGACGTTGTCGATCTGGTGGATACCGACCTGAATGAGCACCCCGGCCTCGGCGCCGGCTGCGGTGCGGTGCCACGCATCCGGCGCCATGAGCACGCCGCGCGGATTGGAGAACGTTGCGTGGATCACCCGGATGGCACCGGCCTCTCCGGAGTCACACCAATGTTGCATCGCCCGATGTCCTCCGAGCCGGCGAGCGTGGTGCGCCACCCCCACCGTCGCAGCACCATCCAGCGCCCGCAGCACGGGTAGTCCTTGCGCAACGTTCGTCGCCACCGGTTTGTCGACGAGCACCGCTTTGCCCGCTCCCATCGCAGCGAGCGTCATCTCCACGTGGAGATCGTTCGGGGTGGACACGATGACGGCGTCGACGCCCGGATCAGCGAGCACGTCTTCGAACGACGGGGCGGCACGCGGTATCGACCACTCCCGAGCAAACGCTTCTCGCCGCTCCCGATCGCGACTGAAACACGTCACGATCTCGACTCGTTCACTCCGTTGCGCCGCCGCGGCGTGAGCCCGAGCCCACCGGCCGAGCCCAACCTGAGCGATCCGGAGGGTCATGAGCCGACGAGTGTGCTTGGAACATCGATTACGCGGCGCGTAAGCACACTCGACATCAGAACGACCTCAGGAATCGCTCACAATTCGTCGACAGCACGGCGGTACGGTCGGCGTCGCTCATGGCGACGG
Organism: Acidimicrobiia bacterium; assembly: GCA_041608535.1. Classification (GTDB taxonomy): domain Bacteria; phylum Actinomycetota; class Acidimicrobiia; order Spongiisociales; family UBA5794; genus JBFISM01. The sequence goes on along the minus strand of JBFISM010000057.1, from coordinate 10,267 downwards.
CCTCGACACCGGCGACTGGATCCGCGGGGCCCATGTCGAAGGGATAGTCGCTGCCGAGCACCACGTGGTCCCAGCCCATGCGTTCGCCGAGCAGCTGGAGCGAGACCGCATCGTGGGTGAGTGAATCGATGAAGAAGCGGGCGAAGTAGTGGCTCGGCGGGTCGTCCCGCGTCACCACCTTGGGTTCCGTGCGCTGCCCCCACCCGTGATCCCAGCGACCGAGCTGATACGGAGCAAAGCCGCCGCCGTGGACCCATCCGAAACGAAGGTGGGGATGACGATCCATCACCCCTCCGAAGATGAGCGATGCCATGGCGATCGTCGTCTCCAGCGGCAGACCAATGAGGTTCTGCAGGTAGTACCGGTTCAATCGACCCGCGCCCGCGATGCTGCGCTGATCGCCGTGGAACCACGCCGGAAGGTCGTGATGTTCGAGCCGCTCCCAAATCGGGTCGAGCGACGGATCGTCCAGATCCATCTGGTTGACGTTGGTGCCGAGTTGCACACCACGGACGCAGCGATGACTAGCAATACGGTCGATCTCGGCGACGGATGCGGTCACGTCCTGGAGCGGGAGCGTGCCGAAGACGTGAAAGCGATCGGGGGCCCTGTCGTGAAGGGCGATGAGGCCGTCGTTTTGGAGCTGCGCAAACCGCACTCCCACCGCGCCGGGGACGTGATAGTGGTACTGCGGGGGAGGGATGGCGATGATCTGACGATCGACCCGCATGCGATCCATGTCCGTCAGCCGGACCTCGGGATCGAAGATCCCGGGATACAACGGACCGAGCCTCTCCCGACCGGGATACTGCAGATACCCGGCGTCGGGCTCCTGCATGAGGGTTGGCCCGAACTCCGGGTGCTCCTGCGCCATGGCATCGAGGGCATCCGGGAGCAGGGCGTGGGCGTGGACGTCGACCACCGGGTGGGTCACGACTCGTTTGCTCCTGCCGCCATCACTCCGAGCCTATCGGAGCCGCAATTGGCGACGCCGCTCCGCCCCGGGCGACGCTCGGTCAGCGGGTGAACGCCACGGCCTCCTCCGCCCACCGCTCCGCCGGCCCCCGGAATGTCTGGGCGAGCTGACGCAGCTCCATCTCGTAGCGTGTGGAGAGCAGTGCGCGGTACTCGTCCGGCATGGTGTCGGAGCTCGTCCGGTCCTGATCCTCGATTCCAAGACCGGAATTGAATCTGCGCTCCAGCGGCAGCTCATCCCAATCGATGCCTGTCGACACACCGATGTGGGCGAAGATCTCCTCGAGGAGCTCGTGAGGTCGCTCCTGGAGATCCTCGTAAAAGCCAACGAAGAGCTGCTCTCGGCTGAAGGCTTCGGAGAAAGTGCGGTGCACGTCCGAGTACATCCCGTTCAAGGTGCAAGGCTCCGAAGTCAGCACCTCCACGATCTGCTCGTGAGACAGATCGCTCGGTGACAAGTTGCGGTTGCGTGCCCACATGGCGAGATGGGACCACGCCCGTTCCACCGGATTGCGCATCAGGTGCACGAGCCGCACGTTCGGCATCACCTGGGCCATGAGTCTGACCCGCCATGCATCCATGATGCCGTAGGCCGGCGTGATCTCACCGACGCGGTGATCCTGGGGAGCATGTGCAAACGCACGGCTGTATGCGTTCACGCCGCGGCTCAGGTTGGCGTTCCAGAAGCGTTGCTCTTTCGTGACCGGCATCGTGATCTCGGGATGAGCCGCAAGGTTGAAGTGGAGCCACGTGGTCCCCGCGCGCGCCGCACCGATCCCCAGAAAGTCCGGAAGGCGCGCGTCGGCGACACCACCATTCCGTGCTCGCAACGCCATGGACGGGACCGAGATGGCAGCCCGCGCCGCCTTGAGCGGTCGACGGACGTAACCGTTCGGGATATAGGCCAGCGGCCCCTTGTTCCAGATGGTGCCTCGACCGCCGGTCCTCACCCTGTGTGGGTCGTGCCGCGAGTGACGACGCGTCATGTGCCTCCCCTTCCCCCTGACCACGTCGACTCTACCGGACGAATCGACGTAGTCCATCGGCCCGGGTTGCGATCACGGCCAACGGACGACATGGCCGATGTCGACGCCTCATGCTTCGACCCGGCCCGAGTGTCTCGACGGCAGGTGCAATATGCTGCACCTGCGCCACCCGCATCCCAACGAGGTCCGAGCGGATGAAGATCGCCGCCGTCGAAGCCATCCCGATCGCAGTTCCGGTGCGCCGACCATTGCGGATGGCCGTCGCCACCGTCGACGTACGGACTGCGATCATCATCAGGATCACGACCGCCGATGGCCTCGTGGGACTCGGGGACAGCGTGCTCGCCCGCTACTTCACCGGAGAGAGCCACGCTTCGGCAGTCGATCTCGTCGAATCCGAGTTCGCTCCACTGCTGATCGGTCGTTCCGCAGCCGAACATCGAGAGATTCGGTCGCTCATGAGCCGCATCACGGTGTTCAACCAGGGCGCCCGGGCGGCCGTCGAGATGGCGCTCGTCGACATAGTGGCCAAGGACGCGGGAGTTCCGCTCTACGAGTGGTACGGAGGCAGAACCCGAGACTCGGTCCCGACCATATGGCATGTCTCCGGCGGGGACGTCGCTGCCATGGCGGCGGAGGCGGCCGAGGCCGTAGCCGAGGGTTACCCGCTGGTGAAGATCAAGGTGGGTGGCGATGTCGCCGCCGACATCGAGGCAACCCGCATGGTGCGCGGAGCGATCGGTGACGAGGTGATGCTCCTGCCAGACGCCAACCAGGGTTGGACGGCGGCTGAAGCCCTGCGCTACGCAGAGGGCGTGGCCGACACCGCACCCGGGTTCATCGAACAACCGGTGCCACGTCACGACCTCCTCGGCATGCGTACCGTCACCCAGGGCTCCCCGGTGCGCATCGCCGGCGACGAAGGCATCTTCGACGCCGAGGACCTGCGGACCCATCTCGACTTGGGCGCAGCCAATGCCGTCGTCGCCAAGCTGATGAAAGCCGCCGGTCCGATCGGGGTACGAGAAATCTTCGAGCTGGCGGCGGCCAGAGCCATCGGAGTCCACTTCGCCGGTATGGCCGGACAGACATCGATCAGTGCCGCCCACGGTGCACATCTCGCTCTGGCGATGCCGGAGCTGCGCTTCGGATCCGGGATCTCGCCGCAGTACCTCGCCGACGACATCGTCCTCGAGCGGTTTCTGCCGGTCGCCGGTCACCTGTATCCCTCGGATGCACCCGGGGTCGGCGTGGACATCGACGAGGAGAAGCTCGCGAAATACCGGGTTGTCGTGTGACCGCGCGCTTGGGTCTCATCGGTTTGGGGAACTGGGGAAACCGTCTCGCCACGACCCTGGCGAGCATGCCCGACGTTGCCCTGGCCACATGCTTTGCCCGGTCCGAGCAGCGGAGGGAAGCCTTCGCCGAGCGGCACGCTTGCAGGGCAGCCCCGTCCTTGGAGGCCATGCTCGACGACGACGTCGATGGCGTCGTCATCGCAACACCGCACCGCTCCCACGAGCAGCTGGTGGTGGCTGCGGCCGAGGCAGGCAAGGCGATCATGGTGGAGAAGCCGCTGACGCTCGACCTCGCAGGCGCCGAGCGATGTGTGGCGGCCGCCGAGGGTGCCGGAGTGGTCTTGCAGGTGGCCCACTACCGGCGGAGGCTCGGGGCGACCCGGGTGTTGCGTTCGCTCATCGACGACGGGACCATCGGTCGCATCCACCACATCGACGGGCGATTCCACCGCTCGTGGGGACCCGACACGAAGCGTCCCTGGCGCAACACCAGGGAGGAGGCGCCCGCCGGGGCGATGACCGCGCTCGGCGTTCATCTCATCGACAACTTCCTCTACCTGGGTGGGCCGGTCGAGCGGTTGTCCGCTCGCAGCGAGCAACTCGGACGGCTCACCGCCATCGACGACATGACGGTGGTGCACCTCGAATTCGCATCGGGCGCTTTGGGAACAATGGCGACATCGCTGCGGCTGCCCTTCGAGTCCACGACGGCTGTCTATGGGGATGGTGCGGCCGCATGGAGCGAGCGAGATGGCACCTTCCTGTTCGTGCAGACTGCAGAGGAGGACGAGCGCAGCGGCCACCCGGTGGAGAAGGTCGACGGGGTGAGAGCCAACCTCGAGGCATTCGTACGCTGCATCGTCACCGGCGAAGCCCCGGAAACAGACGGCGCCACCGGTCTCGAGGTCGTCCGCATCCTCGAAGCGATCGTCCACTCCAGCGCAGCGTGCGGTACCTGGATCGACCTGTGACCCGTGCCACCCGGAGATGACTGCACCCGTTCTCAGCGGCCGGCAGGGATGACGGTGGGGACTCCGTTGGTCTCGGGGAGAGGGCCCCAGGTGCCGAACGTTTCCTCGATGGTGACATCGGCTGCCTGCAGCACACCGGTGGCCCAGGTGTTGAAGAGCCCATCACCTTGCGTCTCGATGCCGACCTCGAGCACTTCGGCTCGTACCTCGTCCAGCTCTGGTGCAGTGCGTTCGTAGACCTCGATGAGGTGGGTTCCGACGCTACTGAAGACGGGCCCGACGTATTCGCCGACCGCAGCTTCCATGGCCGCCTCGGGGAAGGGGGTCGACGCAGGGGAGCGGCACCCCAGATCGCCTGCAGCGCCCGACCCGCCATCGGTGCGATCGACCAAGGGATCGAGAGAGTTCTCGAGCGCAACGGTGGCAAAGTCCTCGCCGGCGTCGACGCGGCTCTGCACCAACGCAAAGCCCTCCTCGGTGAGCACCTGGATGTGCCGGACGCAGACGGTGGACTCGGTGAGCAGCAGCTGCCGGTAGGCGAGATCGATATCGAATCCCTCCGCCTCGGTCGTGACCAGATGTCGGACCACGGTGTTGCGGATGGCATCGAGCTGCGATTGCAGTTGAAGTCGTGCCCGGGTGCGATTGGTCGCCGCCAGCACCTCGTCACGTCGTTCTGCGCTGCCGAACCTCTCGGTCCGTGCGTCGAGTGCAGTAGCGATCTGCTCTTCAGTCGGCTGGACACCGAATTGGCTCAGCGCCTCGTCGAAGAAGAGCTGGTTGAGCACGAGGAGGAGAACGCTGCCGGCGATCTCATCCGAGGTGAGGTCGCCGAACTCGCGATGGAGGTTGGTCACGTCGACGATCGAGATGGCGGCACCGTTGACCACTGCCAGTTGATGGTCGCTCGGAATGGGAGCGATTGTCGTGGCCATGGTCGAACCCGCCGGATCTCCCTGGGCCGGAGCACAACCGACGACGAGCGCCGCTGCAGCGGCCAGAGCGATGCGGAGCCGGTGTGTCATGGGTATCGACGCTACCGGTCACCCATCACTATCGAAGGGGATCCGTCCGATCCCGGCCAACCGACGCTGCACCTCGATGGCACCGGCGTTGTCGGCATCGCCGAGCCCCGTCACCTCGGCGAACTGAAGGAGCTGTTGCACAACCGACGACAGCATCGTCGGTGAGCCGATCTCTCGCCCGTACGTGGTGATGACCTTGGCGTCCTTGTGGCTCTGCTTGGCCCGGGAGCCTGGTGGATGGAAATCACCGTCGATCATCCGCTGACCCCAGATGTCCATGGCCTTGCTGTAAGCGGCCGAGTCTTTCAGCACGTCAAGCAGCTTCCCGAGGTCGAGACCCGCCTTCTCTCCCATCACGAGACCCTCGGCGAGCACGGTCCGATTGACCCCCAGAATGAGATTCACGACGAGCTTGGCTTGTGAGGCGGAGCCGACACCGCCCATGTGGTGGATGCTGCGTGCCAGCTCCGCCAACATGCCCTCTGCTGCCTCGAGATCTTCAGCCGACCCTCCGACCATGGCGACCAGATCACCGGCTGCCGCCTGGATCGAGTTGCCGCTCATCGTGCAATCCATGAAACGGATGCCGACATCGCCGAGCCCGGTAGCCAACTCGCGGGCTGCGTCGGGATGACCGGTGGTCGTATCGACCACGAGCAGATCGGGGTTGCCGCAGCCGGCGACACCTTCCGGACCAAAGCAGACTTCGGTGCCGACGGCGTTGTTGGGCAGGGAGAGCACCGTGAACGGCACCTGGGCAGCCACCGCTGCGGGGGAGCCGGCAGTCCGCCCGCCCCGCTCTACGTGCTCTCGCATGCGTGCTGGCTCCGGGTCGTACCCGATCACCTCGTACCCGGCGGCGATGAGGCGCTGCGCAAACGCAGAACCCATCAGCCCCAAGCCGATCACCCCCACGTCCGTCATCGTGACCTCAGAAAACGGTTGCTGGTGCCGGTCAGGATCGCTTCCTCCTGCCGCCCGCTCAGTCCGTAGGAAAGTAGCGTGCCCGCCGGATCCTGCTGTCCCATGTCGAACGGATAGTCGCTCCCCAGCATCACCTGGTCGGCCCCGACCAGGTCGACGAGGAACCGTAGTACCAGCGGGTGATGGACCAAGCTGTCGAAGAACAGCCGGCCAAACATGGCGCTCGGCCGGCTCGCTCCCAAGTGCTCCTTCGGTTCCGGACGCACGCGATGTCCGTGATCCCACCGACCCAGCAGGTAGGGCGCCACCCCACCGCCGTGCACGAACCCCCAGCGCAACCGGGGATAGCGCGCCAGCAGCCCACCGAAGATGACCGATGCCACCGCCACCGACGTATCGGCCGGGTTGCCTATGAGATTGAACAGGTAGTACGAACCGAGCCGTTCCCGCCCCAGTGTGTCCGCCTGATACGGATGGACGAGGACCGGGAGATCGGCGGCTTCGAGGGCGGCCCACACCGGAGAGAACGCGGGATCGTCGAGGTTGCGCCCAGCGAGATTCGAATCGACGAAGGCTCCACGCACGTCGCGGTCTGTGCTGAGCCGTTCGATCTCGGCGACGGCTCGGGCCGGGTCCTGCAACGGCAGCGAGATCAGGGCCGAGAACCGATCCGGGTGCTTGCCCGCCAGCTCCACCAAGGCGTCGTTGGCGATAGCTGCAAGCGGGGCGGCGACATCGCCGGGGAGGTCGTACGTGAACATCTGCGGCCGGGTGCTGAGCACCTGGTGGGCGACACCCTGGCGATCCATGTCGGCAATGCGGACGTCGGGTTCCACCAAGCCCACCGGGACTGGACCGTTGACGACACCGTTTGGATACCGCAACAGGAGCGCCTCGCCGCCGGTGGCCTCGAGCTGCGGTATCCCATCCGGATGGAGGGTGCGCATCTCGTCCAGGGCGGCCGGCGATGCGATGTGGGCATGCGCGTCCACCACACGGGACATGATGTCAACAGGCTCCCGCCGTGTTCATCACGTACGCCAGCATCGTGTAGTACCCCACCAGCGCGGAGAGCTCGACGACCTGCGAGTCGCCGAGGAGATCATGAGCCGCGGCAAATGTCTCGTCGGTGATCGTGGAGCTGCTGCACAGCTCCCGAACGAAGCCGACGATGATCGCCTCCCGATCCGGCAGCGTCCCCTCACCACGGTCGATCACCTCGATCACGCCGTCGGCCACCCCGGCGTCGCGTGCGATGCCCACATGGGAGTCCCACTCGAACCGGCAATCGTGGATCCGAGCGGTGGTGATGATGGCGAGTTCCCGATCGTGATCCGACAACGCTCCGTGGTACCGAATCTGGGCACCGAGGGCCCCGGCCGGCTGCGCCAGACCCGGTGCGTGGAGAAGTACCTCGTACGGACGAATCATCGAACCGCGACTCTCGACAATGGCGTCGAACACCTCGGTCTGTCGAGCACTCAGCCCGTCCTTCGTCGCCAGCAGAGGAATCCTGGTCATACCATCGCCTTTCGGTCGATCTTGAAGAGCCGGGCGGCATTGCCACCGATGATCTTGTCCCTGGCGCTCTCTGTGAGCCGAGCTTCGGCGAGGAACGCGAGCGGATCGGTGGGTCCCATGTCGAAGGGATAATCGGTACCCAACAGCACATTGTCCTCGCCAAACTCGTCGACCATGTACTCGATCATCTTCGGGTTGAACACCGCAGTGTCGAAGTGGAGCTTGTGGAGGTACTCCGAGGGGAGACGATCGATGTGCTTGCGCAGCTCGGGACGGACCCGGAAGGCGTGGTCGGTGCGAGCGAAGTAGAAGGGCAAGTAGCCGCCACCGTGGACCACCACCATGCGTAGATCCGGATGGCGCTCCCACACCCCACCCAGGATCATCCGGGACACCGCAACGGTCGATGCGAGCGGCATGCAGATGACGTTCACCAGGTAGTAGTCGTCCATGCGCTGACCGTGGGTGAAACCCTGGGGATGCATGATGAAGGTCATGTCGAGCTCGACGGCCTTCTCCCAGATCGGGTCGTAGCGACGATCGTCCAGATCCTTGCCGTTGACGTCTGCATTGATCTCGATCCCCGTGAACCCGAAATCCCGGTGAGCCTCTTCCATGACCTCGACGGCGACCTCGGGGTAGTCCATGGGAATGTTGGCCACGGCAGCGAAGCGATCGGGATGTTGCTGCACCACCTCGGCGAAACGCTCATGCTGCAGCCGGCATGCCCGGACGGCCAGCTCGGGCTCCAGCCAGTAGTAGTACTGCGGCGGGATCGGGGAGATGATCTGCATGTCCACACCCTGCTTGTCCATGTCCTCGATGCGAGCTTCCGGCTCGTGGAATTTGGCGACCTGGTCGGGCTGGCTGCGCAGCTCGCGGTTGTAGCGGAGGCTCTCCTCGGGTGAGAAGAACGTGCGCGGGTCCATCTCGGGTTTGAAGTGTGGTTCCGCCAGCTCGGCTGCGGCGGCGACCCTGAGATGGGCATGCACGTCGATCGTCATCCCGCGCGGCTTCGGCGCCTGCGATTCCTCCCACTTCGGGCCGAGCTCCGGCCACCACTCTCCGCTCATGTGTCTCCTCTCGCCACGACGCCGGCCGTCTCCAGCGCTTCGATCTCGTCGTGTGACATTCCCAGCTCCTTCTCCAGAATCTCGACGGTGTGCTCGCCCAGCACTGGTGGCGGGCGTCGCACGGAGGCCGGCGTGGCGGAGAACAGGAACGGAATCCCGAGCAGCTCCAGTTCGCCGCTGGTGGCGTGGCGGACGCGGGTGCGCATCGCCCGTTGGTGGGTCTGCGCGGTGGCCAAGGCCTCGCCGACCGTGTTGATGGGCCCGGAAGGTATCCCGACTGCATCGAGGAGCTCGGTCCACTCGGCTCGTGTCTTGGTCGCCATCACGTCCTGGATGAGCCCGTCGATGAGCTCGCGATTGACGACCCGATCGCGATTGCGAGCGAATCGGTCGTCGCTGGCCCACTCCGGATGACCTGCCAGCTCGGCAAAGCGAGCGAACTGCTCATCGTTGCCCACCGCCACCGCCAGTTCGCCGTCGGCAACACCGAAGGTGCGATAGGGCACGATGTTGGGGTGGCCGTTTCCGTAACGACCGGCGGGCTCGCCGGAGATGAGATGGTTGGCGGCCACATTGGCGAGCATCTGCAATCCGGTGTCGTGGAGCGACACCTCGGTGCGCTGACCCCGTCGGGTGCGCCGCCGCGCCGTCAGCGCCCCCAGCACCGAGATCGTCGCCAGCATCCCGGTGCAGATGTCCACGATGGCGACCCCGAGCTTCATGGATCTACCGTCGGGCTCCCCGGTGATCGACATCAACCCGGTCTCCGCCTGCAGGATGAAGTCGTAGCCCGGAAGACCCGCCTTGGGGCCGGACGACCCGTATCCCGAGATGGTGGTGCGCACCACCTGAGGCGCGTGCTCGTCGAACCACGCGTCGTCGAAGCCCCACCTCTCCAGCGTGCCGAGCTTGAAGTTGTCCACCACGACATCGGCGTCGGCGATCAGCCGTCGCAGCACGCCCCGGCCCGCATCGCTCGCCAGATCGATTGCCAGGCTGCGCTTGTTGCGGTTCACGCCGAGGAAGTACGCCGACTCTGTTCCGGCGAACGGTGGCCCCCACGACCGCGTGTCGTCGCCGCTCCCCGGCCGCTCGATCTTGATGACGTCGGCGCCCATGTCGCCGAGCCACATCGTGCACAGCGGGCCGGCAAGGACTCGGGTGAGGTCGACCACCCGGATGCCGTCGAGGGCACCCCCGGACACACTCGACTCAGCCGCCACGAGCCGCCCGGGACTTGTCGCTCTGATTGGTGTCGCCCGCGAAGTGCCCCTTCCACTCATCGAGCTTCTGCTTGTTGCGGATCCGGAACTGATGGAAGTCGGCGGGCCGCCTCTCCAGGAAAGCGTTCATGCCCTCGAGCGACTCTTCGGTACCCCAGATGTTGGCCAGCAGCTCCATCCCGTGCTGCCACGACGGGTACAGCGAATCCGAGTCGAAGTTGAGCGACACCTTCGTGGCGCGAATGGTCTGCGACGAGTAGCCCTTGATCTG
>JBFISM010000056.1:0-21023 GCA_041608535.1 Acidimicrobiia bacterium | reverse complement strand
TTACAGGGGATCCCCACTCTGATCCTCGACCCCAAAGGCGACATGACCAACCTGTTGCTGAACTTCCCCGACCTCCTCCCTTCCGACTTCGAGCCGTGGATCGATCCGGCGGAGGCCCGCAAGGAGTCGAAGACAGAGGCCGAACTGGCGGCCGAGAAGGCGGAGCTGTGGAAGAACGGCCTCGATTCGTGGGGTATGGACGGGACCCGCATCGGTGCCCTCAAGGAGGCCGCAGGATTCACGATCTACACCCCGGGGTCGAGCACCGGGGTGCCGCTCAACATCATCGGTTCGCTGGAGAACCCCGATCTCGACTGGGATACGGAAGCCGAGAGCCTGCGTGAGGAGATCCAGGGCTTTGCTTCTGGTCTGCTCGGTCTGCTCGGGATCGATGCCGACCCGATTTCGTCTCGCGAGCACATCCTGATCTCGAACCTCATCGAGCACGCATGGCGCAATGGCCAGAGCCTGGACCTGGCGGCATTGCTCGCCCAGATTCAGCGACCGCCGATCCGCAAGCTCGGGGTCTTCGAGATCGACAGCTTCTATCCGGAGAAGGAGCGGATGGAGCTGACGATGAAGCTCAATGGCCTGCTCGCCAGCCCCTCATTCGCCGAGTGGATGGAGGGTGCCCCACTCGACATCGGTTCCATGCTGTGGGATGCGGACGGCAAGCCACAGGCGGCGATCCTGTACCTGGCGCACCTGTCAGAGGAGGAGCGGCAATTCATCGTCACACTCGTGCTGTCGAAGGTGGTGACCTGGATGCGGAGCCAGGCCGGCACCGGCGACCTTCGGGCCATGGTCTACATGGACGAGGTGTTCGGCTTCGTGCCTCCGACGGCCGAGCCACCTGCAAAGAAGCCGATCCTCACCATGCTCAAGCAAGCCCGTGCCTTCGGAGTCGGGATGCTGTTGTCGACGCAAAACCCGGTTGATCTCGACTACAAGGCGATGTCCAACGCCGGTACCTGGGCGGTGGGTCGCCTCCAGACCGAGCGGGACAAGGCCCGCATCTTGGAGGCACTGCAGTCGGCGCGAGGTGACTCCGACACGGCTGCTCTCGACAAGGTGATCTCCGGGCTGGGCAAGCGGCAGTTCCTCCTCCACAACACCCACGAGAAGGAACCGGCGCTGTTCACGACGCGCTGGGCGTTGTCCTATCTGGCCGGACCGCTCACTCGCCAGCAGGTGGCGACCTTCGACCAAACCGCTCCCCACATCGCGGCTCCGCCTGCTACCGCTCCGACCGGGGCGACGACGGCAGCGGCAGCCGCTCCGGCTCCGATAGCGGAGACACCTCCAGCTGCGTCCTTGGACGGCGACGAGACCCCGGTGATGCCGGCAGTCGCCGACGGTGTCAGAGCTCATCACGCCGATCCCGCCGCCCCCTGGCTGGCCGACGCTGGAGGCGATCCTGCCTCTACCACGCACGCGGCGCACGTGGCGGCCCGTGTTCACCTCACATTCGACGATCGCACCGCCGGTCTCGCCCACACCGAGGAGTGGGAAGCGATCATCCCGCTCGACGACGAATTCGACCCGAATGCGGCGATCGTGGTGGACTACGACGACCGCGACTTCGTCGAAGCGAGTCCCGAGAACGCCGTGTACCGCATCCCGGAGGCACCCATCGACACGAAGTCGTTCTTCACGTCGGCGGCGACGAAGCTCAAGGATCACCTGTACCGCACGGAGAACGTGACGATCTACAAGAACCCGACGCTGAAGCTGTACTCACGGATCGGCGAGAGCGAGGAGGAGTTCATTGCACGCTGCGACACGGAGGCGCAGGACCGCGCCGATGCAGAGGCGGCCAAGCTGACGACGAAGTATCGCGGCAAGATCGACACCGCCCGCAAGCAATACGAGGCCGCCGAACGGCGGGTGCAGGAGCTCGAGGTGGATGTCTCCTCTTCGAAGCAGAGCGAATTGCTCGAAGGCGCCGGAGCTCTGCTCGGCATGCTCACCGGCCGCCGGTCGACACGATCGATCACCGGCAGTGCACGGCGCCGGTCGTCGACCCGCTCCAAAGAGCAACGACTCCGCAGCGCCCAGGAGAAGGCCGTCAGCGAGTGGGAAGACATCGCCGCCCTCGAATCCGAGCTGACGATCGAGCTCGAGGACATCAACGACGAATGGGAAGCCACCACCGAGGACATCGAGGAGATGGAAGTCCCTCTCGAGAAGACCGACATCCAAGTAGAAGACGTGTCCATCGTCTGGGTACCTGTCTGATCTGTAAACAAGCCACGATCTGTCCCCCCGACACCGACGGGGGGACAGCCACGAACGCCGGCCTACTCTCGGCGTCATGCCGATCGAGATGACGCTGGCCGAGTTCGAGCAGGTTGTCGCGGAATCGCTCGAGCTGATCCCGGAGGAGTTGTCGAAGCTCACCGAGAACGTTGCGATCGTCGTACAGGACTGGCCGACACCGGCGCAGAGCCGACACACCCGCGGCATGCTCCTGGGTCTCTACGAGGGCATCAGTCTCACGCGGCGGAGTCCGTTGTCGTACAACGCAGTCATGCCGGATCGCATCACGATCTTCCGGGGTCCGCACCTGCGGATCGCCCACAGCGTCGAGCAGCTACGTCAGCGGGTAGCGCGCACGGTCATCCACGAAGTCGGACATCACTTCGGCATCTCCGACGATCGTCTTCACGACCTCGGCTGGGGATGACCTCTGCAACCACGGCTCGGTCAGCGGTCCCTGAGCGCAACCGCTGACCATGGACGCTCTGTACGCCAGAGGCGCAGGGTAGATTCGGGGCAATCGGGGGTCGCGGCGATGGCGCAACTTGAGACGGCGATTGCGACTCGGGTGCTGTTTGCACTCAATGCCGATGTCGTGGGCTACAGCGGGCTCATGGCGGACGATTTCGACGCGACGACCGAGGCGATGGACGCTGTCCGCGACCTGGTTGCCGCAGAGATCGATCGGTGCGACGGCACGCTCGTCAACTTCGTCGGCGACAACTTCATGGCCGTGTTCGACTCAGCCACCGACGCGGTCGGTGCCGCCATTGCGATCTCGACGGCACTGGAACGATCCAACGACGACGTTCCACGTACCCGGCAGATCCGCTTTCGGATGGGCATCGACGCGGGCCCGGTCACGGTGGTCCACGGTGACTATTTCGGAGACTCGCTCAACATCGCCGCACGCATTCAGGCGCTGGCCCGTCCGGGTGGGTTGAGCGTGTCGGGAGCCGTCTTCCGCGAGCTCGACGAACCGGCCCTGCGGTTTCGCACCACGGGAATGCGACGGCTGAAGAACATCCCACAGCCGGTCGAGGTGTTCGAGTTCTCCGACTTGCCGAGCGACGGGTTCCTCGCCAACCGGCCCGCACCCGATCGTTTCGCATCGCCCTCGATCGCGATACTGCCGGTGCACGAGGTCGGCCTCGACGAAGCTGCGCACCGCATCCCGGAGCTGATCCGCGCCGACATCATCCACCGTCTCGCCGGCATACCCAACCTGAACGTCGTCGACGCACCTCCCGAGGGGCCGGCGCCCGATCCGCAGGCGCCTCACTACCTCCTGGAGACCGGCCTGCTCGAGCACAGCGCCGATTCCCGCTTCTACGCCAACTTGATAGACATGGCGACCATGAACATCGTTTCCGCACACAAGTGGCGGGGACCCCCAGACGATCTGGCAGACCAGTCGGAGCAGGTCGCCGATGCGATCGGGCGCTCCATCGAAATCGAGCTGATCGTCGGTGAGCCCGCACGTGAGTATCACCGGCTCGACGATCCGACTGCCATCCGCCGTATCTACCAAGGCTGGTATCACCTCACCAGCGACACGCCTGACGGGATCCGCCGTGCCATCGAGCTGTTCGAGAAGGTCGACGCCGCCCACCCGGACATTCCCATCGGTTCCTCGCTCGCTGCGCTGGCCCACTGGAACGGTGCGGCCGAAGGATTGCTGCCCAACCCGACCGAACACTTCGAGACGGCGAGGGCGCTGGCCGAGCGCGCCGAAGCCATGGGGGACCCGACCGGGCTCGCCGCGATGATCATCGCCGCCATCTTCATGTCGACCGGGCAGGCCCACGATGCGATCGAGCGCTTGGAGGGCGTCGAGATCACTCGCCCAACGTGCGACGTGACCTATGGCCTGGCCGCCAGCGTCCGGCGATATCTCGGTCAATGGGAGCAGTCGATCGATCTGCTCGACGTGGCAATGCGACTGACGGCGATCAACAAGCCCTGGTACCCGACGATTCGCGCGTGCTCGCTCTACATAGGCAACAGACTCGAGAGTGCGGCCTCGACGGCCGCATCGGTGTTGGAGCATCAGCCGCGCAACCTCGAAGCGCTCCTGGTGCTGGCGGCCGCGCAAGTGGAGCTCGGCCAGCTGCGCCGGGCGCGGGCGACCGCTGAGCTGGTTCGCGATCGATTCCCCTCAGTCGACGTTGCGGCTTGGATGGACCAACGGCCCTACCAGGACCCGAATCTCATCGAGCGTTGGAAGACGTCACTGGCCACTGCCGGACTCATCGACGGCAGTTGACGCGACTGCTATGTGTCAGAGCAGGTCCTGCTCGCGGATCCCAAACGAAGGGTGGCGCAAACGACACAAGGCCAGCTTCTCGAGCTGCCGGATCCGCTCGCGGGTGAGGTTGAACTCGTCCCCGATCTCTTCGAGCGTGCGGGGCACGCCGTCATAGAAGCCATAGCGCAGTGCCAGGATGCGACCCTCCCGCTCGGGGAGACGCTCGATCGACTTGCGCAAGCTGTTGGCGATATCGAGCTCTTCGGTGACTCGGACCGGATCGACGGCGTCCTCGTCCTCGATGAAGTCACCGAGCTGGGCGCCGTCCTCGCCGACGGGCTGCTCTAGGGAGACGGTGTCGGCGACACCGAGGGCCAGCTCCACCTTGTCGACATTGACGCCGGCCTCTTCGGCGATCTCCTCGGGCTTCGGCTCACGGCCCAGTTCGGCTTTCAAGCTCGCCTGTGCAGCACGGACCGCAGCCAGTGTGTCGTGCAGGTGGACCGGGATGCGCACCGTGCGCGACTTGTCGGCGATGGCGCGAGTGATGGCCTGACGAATCCACCACGTGGCGTACGTCGAGAACTTGAAGCCCTTGCGCCAGTCGAACTTCTCCACTGCACGGATGAGACCGAGGTTGCCCTCTTGGATGAGGTCGAGGAAATCGATACCTGAGGTGTTGGCGTAGCGACGGGCATTGGCGACGACGAGTCGCAAGTTGGCGGTGAGGAACGCATCCTTGGCTTCCCGGCCGTGACGGACACGACGGCGCAGCAGCATTTCCTCGCTCTTGCCCTTGAAGTCCTTGTTGGCGAGTTTCTCTTCGGCGGCCTGTCCAGCCTCGATCTTCTGCGCAAAATCGACTTCGTTCTCGGCGGTGAGCAACTCATATTCGCCAATGGCGGTGAGGTACTGGGAGACCAGATCGGTCGTGAGGCGGCCCCGCTCGTCGGTGAGCTTGCTCTTGTCACGGTCGCGGCGGACGCGATTCAGTGTGTCGCGATTGACTCGCTCCTTGGCCTCTTCCCGCTCCTTGACCGCTCGGTCGAGCGTCTTGTCACGCGCTTTTGCCGCCATTGTCGAACAGTCCTCCAACCGTGTACCGAGAGATAGGCGATGCCCTGGCCCGAACCGGCCTGACCCAGTTGTGTGCTAACGGATCCGCTTCGGACGTTCGGCCAATATCACACAGAATGGTCATTTTGTGAACCCCCTTTCTCAGTGGAAAGGGGCGCTCGACCCAGAACCATGCCCTTCAACGTGAGCAACTCGAAACTCCGCCATCGTATTCCCAGAAAGCGCCGACGATCCCCAGCCCGCGAACACCTCGATTGAATCGAGGAAAACCGGAAACGCCGTAAGCTGCGTGCACCCCATGAACGATTCCATCATCATCTGCTTGTTCTGCGGGCACGAGCATCCTTCGAGCGCCGAGAACTGCCCCAGCTGCGGTCGGGCGCCGATCGACACCAAGCTCACTCCGGCCCACGCTGACGAGCCCGTGCAGCTCGGTTTCGCAACCGAGCCTCCGACCGGGCATCCAGCCGAACCCGAGGAGACCACCGAACCGGAGCCGACGGAGGCCGTGGAATCCGCTGAAATGGAGGCGGCCACTGCTGACGCGTCCGCCGCACCAGCGCCCCCCGAGCCCATGGACTTGGCTGCCGCCACGACGGAGGAGGCCACCGTACCGGAGGTCGCCGAGTCAGAGGTCGCCGCCGATCCGGCGTCGGCCGACTTCACGCCGAGTGAGCACGAGCCCCCGGCACGGCTAGACGCCGAAGAAGCACCGACCGCCGCCGGGGACACCTCCGCTGCAGACATGGGCGAGACCGAGCCACTGGAGGTCGGAGCGCTGAGCGGGGCGGCTATCGACGACGAGTCCGTGGACGACGGTGCCGGTGCGAAGTTCGACGAGGCGATGTTCGCTGCGATGACCGAGTGGCCGGAGGACGATCTGGATTGGATGAGCCCCCAGGGTGACACCCCGGAGCTTCACAGCTCGGAACAGCCCTCGGACCCACCCAATGACAGCGCGGCCGCAGAGACCTCCACGCCGGCGACGGCACTCGAGGGAGACCCTGGTCCCCTCGTCTCCGACGAACCGGACGGCGAGACCGACGAGCCGGCCGGCTGGCAGGCTTGGAAACGGCCACCGATGGCGCTCGACGAATCGGAGGGAGAAGACTCCATCTCGTCGAGCCCGACGGAGGCGATCGACGTGGCGGCTGATGCAACTTTCGGACCAGCCGTTGCGAAGGCCCCGCTGCCGGAGGAACCCGAAGCGCCCGCCGTGCCGGAGATCCCAACGGTGTCGGAAACGGCACCGGCCGCCGAACCGGGGAGCCCGTCCCAGCCGGATGCGCATCTCGCCGCCGAAGAGCTCGTTCCATCGCCACCGACGCCGGAAAGTGAGTTCATCGACGATGACGAAGGCGAGTGGTTCGATCCAGGTGCACCGGATGCCGTCGGCACCACAGCTGCCGCGTCGTCCATCGGCCGCCGGGGAGTGGACTCGACGGCCGCAGAAACAGCTGCTGCGGGCCCGGCCGACATGGAGCCGGCACCGAGAGTCGCGCCGTCCCCAGGCGGAGGCGACGCCCGGAGTGGCGCCAGACGGGCGCGTCGCTCACCACAGTCGCGCTCGCAATCGCTCGTCGTGGGACTCGTGGTGCTCGCCGTCATCGTCGGCTGGTTCCTCGTACTCAACCAGATCTCTCGCGACGACACCGACCCGGGCACGATCGCCGGATCCGATGTGGTGGTGTCGAGCACCGGATTGCCGGCGACGACCATCGACGAACCCACGGCCACGACGACTCCGGCCGACGATGGGGTCACAACGAGCGCGGCACCGACGACCACGACGAGCACGGTTGCACCGGTCCCCGACATCGAAGCCGTGGGCGACCCGATCGCGATCGCCGATCTCGGGCTCGGGGCCTTTGCTCTCGGACCACTTGACTTCGGCTCGACCGATGCCCTCGGTCGCCTGGTCGCCACCTTCGGGCCGCCCGATACCTACGAGGAGATCACCGGCGCCTTCGGTCTCTGCGAAGGCGATACCGGATTCACGACCTCTTGGGGGCCGTTCACGGCGGTCTTCGCCGGAGCGGTGGACGCCGCAGAGCTCGCTGGGTACCGGCAATCGTCGGGCGGAGGCGACCACCCGGCCACCGAGCTGACCACCCTCTCCGGGCTCTCCGCCGGTGACACCGTTGCCGACCTCAAGACCGTGTATCAGGACTTCATCGTTTCGCTCGAGGACAACGACGACGGCAGCCGCTTCATCCTGACTCGCAGTTCGGATGCAGCGACCTTGCTGTGGGGTCCCGTGAGCGCCACAGACGACACCGGAACCGTGCTCGGCATCTATTCCCCGAATGCTTGCGACGGTGGACCTGCACCGACCCCGTGAGCGGTAGCATCTTGCTGCCCACCAGCTTCTCTCGGTGAGCTTCGCGATGGTCAAGCAAGACTCGAGCAACACCCCGCCCCGGTGGCGGCGCATCTTCGCCCTCGGAAACGTCGTGTCGGTTGGAACCGGCATCGTCGTGTTCCTGGTCGTGCTGCGGCTGTGGCCGACCACTGCCGGGGCGATCGCCGCTGCTGTGCTCGCAGGCATCGTCGCCGCTGCGCTGTGGTTGGTCTTCGAGAGAGTTGCGGGCTTGCGTCCCACGACGAGCCTCCTCGACGTGCCCCACCTGGGGACGATCCCGGCCACCCCACGGCTGCCGGTACCCGCACTCATGGCGCCGACCTCACCCGCTGCAGGCGAATACCTGCGCACTGCCAACCGGCTCGTCGCCGCCACGCAAGGGCGTGTCGTACTCGTATCCGGCCTCCACCCAGGAGACGGAGCCACGACCGTCGCACTCAACCTCGCAACAGCGGCCACCCGCGCGGGACGCAAGGTGTTGCTCGTGGATGGCGACCACACGACGAGCCGCCTCAGCCGCTTCGGCAGCACCGGCGTCAGCCCCGGGCTGTCCGAGCTGGCGAGCGGTGACGTCGAGCTCGTCGACGCCGCCCGGCTGTGGCACATCGACGACGAGAATCGCTTCCCGTTCATTCCAGCCGGCGCCAGCAATGGCACCATCCCCGACGCGGCAGCCGTCGACCGCATCGTCGGACCGCTGACCGAATTCGCCGATCTGATCCTCATCGATACCGCCGCAGGTGACGTAGACATCTCCAATGTCGGGCCGGTTGCCGATGGTGCGGTACTCGTGGTGCCACAGCGAGCCCGCCCCGATGCAATCGCCACAGCAGCAGAGCGAACTACGTCGGTGGGTGCACCGCCCGTTGGGTTCGTCGTTAACGAAGCTGCTCACGCCGGCAGCTCCCCTCATCAACACCCCATCCTCCGCTCGCTCAAACGAGCGGCGATCACCGCGCTGCTCGTACTCGTGGCCTACGGATTGTTCAATCTCGCCCAGATCGCCGGGCTGTGGGCGAGCGTGGAACGCCAGCCATTCGACATCGCAGCCGCCCAGGAAGTACTGCAACTCCCCAATCAGCCGATCGAGGATCCGCTCATCGACGAACAGAGCCGTGTCGCCGTCACCGCCGTACCCTCGAGCGAGGAGAACCTTCGGTCCTTCCTCATCGTCGGCAGCGACGAGTCGGGGGCTCTGGCCGACGTGATCATCATGGCGCTCCTTCCCGACGACGGAGAACCCGTCATGATCTCCTTGCCCCGCGATCTGTACCTTCCCAACCGATGCACGCAGACCTACACCAAGATCAACGCCGCCTTGAACGGCTGTGGTGAGGAGGTCACGGGACCCGAGCTGCTCGCCCTCACGGTGACCGACTTCACCGGTATCACGGTCGACAACATGGCCCTCTTCACGTTCGAGGGGTTCGAGGCGATCATCGATGCGGTGGGCGGGATCGAGATCTGTGTGGATTATCCCGTGCGCGACTGGCGGGCAGAGCTGAGCCTCCCCGCAGGCTGCACTCAGGCGACCGGAGCCCAGGCCCTGTCGTGGGTGCGATCGCGGCATACTCAAGAGCTCGTCAGCGGCTCATGGCGAGTCATGCCGAACGTGAGCGATCTCACCCGCAACGAACGCCAGCAGGAAGTCGTCATCGAGATGCTCTCGAAGCTGAACGATTTCGAATCCCTGGCCGATCTGACCGCCACTGTGCGCAGTCTCACCAATGCCTTTTCACTCGACGAAGAACTCGGCATCACCGACGCCATCCGGCTGGCCTGGGACCTCCGTGGCATCATGCCGGCGTCGGTAGCCACCATCGACATACCGGTCGAGGATCGCCGCACCGACGATGGCGCCGCCGTCCTGATTCCCACCGTCCCCTTCAACGAACTGCTCGTCGAGCACTTCCCGGAAGAGGTCCCGGTCGACCCGAACTGACCTCGCCGTCTCCCGGACGAGCCATCGGCGCCTCAAGCCCGGGAAGCCCCACTGCACCGTGAGAAACCAGCGCCGAATCAGTCATCTTGACCAGTCCAGCCCGTACACTGCGGCCTGCACGACGTGGCTTGGCGGCCGAGCCACCATCCGGTGCAGCACTGCGAATGAGAGCACGATGACCGACGGGTATGACCCAAACGACCCCTATGCGGGCGTGCCGTCCTACGAGGATCTGAGCGACCTCCGTGGTGATGAGCCGCTCCCTCAGCTCGAGCCACCCGGGTACGTCGCCGAGCCGCCCCGGTCGCCCCTCCTGACCGGTCTCGTTCTCGGTCTCTTGCTCGTGGTGGTGAGCATCGCGCTGTTCCAGCTGCTGCGCACCGACGACGAGGCGACTGCACCACAAGCGGCACTGTCGACCACGGTCGCCGCGGAGGGCGCCGACGATCCGACCGCTGGAGACCCCACCGGCACGACGAGCGCAGGAGAGACGCCGGGACCCGTGTCCGACTTCGATCCGTACGTAGCGGTGGGTGAACCGATCACCATCGAGGAATTGACGCTGGAAGTAGGCGGCATCGGCGACATCGAATTCGGCCAGCCGGGCTCCGAGGCGATAGGGCGGCTCATCGCCAGCCTCGGGGACCCCGACGAGGACACGGGCCCGGTCGTGAGCGACGGGAGCTGGGGAACATGCGTCGGCGACACCGAGCGCATCGTCACCTGGGGACCCTTCGCCGCGATCGTCGTGGTCGACCCCGATGGCACCGAGACCTTCGCCGGATACCGGCTCGACCTCGCCCTCCGTGGCTTCTCGCATCCCGCTGCCGACCTCGCAACGCTGAGCGGTCTGCAAGTCGGCCGCTCCTACCGGCAGCTCGAGCAGATCTACGCCGACTTCGAGGTACGCCAGGTGCAGGACGCCGAGCTCGGGACCATCTGGGAGCTGGAGAGCACCAATACAGGCAACCTGCTGCTCTACGGGCCTCTCACGACCGAAGAGACCGTACGCGGGATCTACTCACTCGACGCCTGCGATCGCTTCTGATTCGGTAAGCTCCCTGCCGTGCTGACCGAAACCCCATCCACCGACGAGGCACTTGCCGTCCCCGGACTCGCGGAAGAGGAGGACTCGCCTCGAATCCGCGGTCGGGCCGTCCTCATCGGAGCCGGCACCGGAGCGGCGCTGGCCCTCCTGGCCACCGTGGTCCTCGGCGGCCGCTTCGCCCTTCAGAGCGCGGTGGCTACCCCACTGAGTGAGACCGATATCCGCAGCACCATCGAGTTCATCGCCTCGAGCGGCGGCCTCTATCTCATCGTCGTCGTCGTCGGGGCCGCAGTTGGCATGGGCGTGGCCGGCGTGAGCTATGCGGTGGGACGCGAGGCGAACAGCGTCGCCCCGCGCTACCCGTTGCGAGCCATGCTTCCTCTAGCAGCGCTCGTCTCGGCCGGCACCAGCTACGCCGTACTCCGGCTCGGGATCGGACTCTGGGGCGACATCACCGCCGGCGTGGTCACGATTCCCGTCGCCCGCATGGTCCTGATCCTCGTCGGTGCCGGTGCCGTCACCGGCGCCATCACCGGCGATGCCGTCAACAGGTTGTCGAAACCCGAGCTGCTTGGTCTTCACGGTGTAGCCGTTCCCACCAGCACCGCAGCGATGATGGGAGAGATGGCGCGGGCGGTCGGCACGCCGATCGTCGCTTTCCTCGTCGCTGCCGGCTTCGCCGTTGCGCTGTCGCAGCTGCTGCTCGAGGCCGCACACACGAGCTTCAACTTGGCGGTCGCCATCTTCGCCGTTGCCGGGGCCATCATCCTCGGCGGTGCCACGCTGCTCGCCTACCGACCGTGGGAGAATCGAACTCGGCGCAGCGACGAGGAGGGCTGAGCCGCGCCCGGGAGTCGGCGCAGCTCCCAGCCCGGGTCGTCACCCGGCATCGAAGATCTCCTCGGCAATCAACCGGCCGGCGTCATTCATCGTATAGCGCACCCTCACGGGAATCCCGGTGCGGCCATGTTCCCCGATGTGTCCCAGCGCCGACCCATGGAAGACGAGATCCTCGGCAGGAAGGAATCGCAAATCTTCGCCGTCAGACGTGCGCAGCACGAACTCATGCACGGTGGTGATGTCGCCGTCGAAGTCCACGACGACCCCGGTGACCTCCTGCGCCACCGAGCCACCACACCCCGCAAGCAGCACCAGCGCCACAGCCGTGGCCCCCAACGAACGGTGCGATCGTGCGATCAGGAGGATGCGCCGACCCTGGGCGGTCGTGTCTCGTAGCGCTGCTCGTCGGCCCACCAGGTGAAGAACGTCCCCGCAATGAACCCCCACAGCAACGCACCACCGCCGAACTTCATCAAGAACCCCGCAAGCACCTGATCGGTGTGCGCCGACAAACCGAACAGGCGGGGGAACGTCTCGTACACCGTGTAGAGCGGTTTGTCCCCGAGCGTGAGAAACGACGCAGGGATCGTCGGCACCAGGGATTGCAGGAACAGATAGCCCATACGAGGGAACGGTTCGAGTCTCGGGATGTCCGGGATCGGTCCGACAACCGGCCACCACATGAGGATCGCCGTGAGGAAGAGCGCGCTGTGGAAGGCGAGATGGGCGAATTCGCTCCGCAACATGAGGTGCAGGATCCCCGGGGCATGGATGAGTCCGAGTGTCGCATTGAACAGGAACAACGCGACGAACGGTCGCGTCAGGACCTTGAGCACGGGCAGGATCGGCCGTACCAGCAGACGCATCAGCCACCAGGGAGTGCCCCACAAGAGCAGCGGAGGTGCAACCAGCGACCACAGCATGTGCTCCAGCATGTGAAACAGGAACAAGCTGCCTTCGCCGATGTCATGCACCGGCCATCCGGATCCGATGAGGATCGCCGCCACCCCCGAGTAATACGCCACCTGCTGTCTGGTCGTGACGGCCGGTTCCCCGCGCGGGGCAAACTCGCCGCTCAGACGGCGTATTGCGTAGTAGTAACCGAGACCGAGCGCCAGCGCTATGCCGAGGACGTCCCAGTGGACGTGAAACGCCAGGACCTCACTGATCGACGCTGCGACCCCCAAGATGGCGAGATTCATGGCGTGCGGTCTCTCTCACAAAGCGTTGAACGTGAGCAGCACCACGATGTAGATCGGGAGCACCCCGATGGCTCCAACGAGGAACAGACTCCGAAACAGCGGTCTATCGAAGCGTAGGTGCATGAAGAAGGCAACGACGATTCCAAACTTGACCGCACCGAGCAGCAGCAACGAAGGGACGGTGACCTCACTGGGCGCACCGAGATACGGGATGGCCACTTCGACCGCAGTCACCACGAAAAGTACGGCGGCGATGATCCAGTACGTCTTCGGCGTCGGGTGCACACGCTCCTCAGCCACGATCACACTTGCAGCAGGTAGACGACCGTGAAGATCACGATCCAGACGATGTCGACGAAGTGCCAGTACAACCCGACAAGCTCGACGTTGAGGCCGCGATCGTGGTGCAGCTTGCCGAAGAGCGACAGAAGGAACATTGCCGCCAACATCATCACACCCACGGCGACGTGGATGCCGTGGAACCCAGTCAGCATGTAGAACGACGACGCAAAGGGGCTGGTGGGCAGGGTCAGACCGGCGGCGATGAACTCGGTGAACTCGAAGATCTGGCCGGCGAGGAACACGGAGCCGAGAAGCGCCGTTGCCGCCAACCACACCCGCCCTTGTCGCGAGTCGTTGTGCTCGAAGGAGTTGTGGGCCAGCACCATGGTGAGCGAGCTCATGAGCAGCACGAACGAGGAGGCCGAGGTGAACGGGATGTTGAACAGCTCGGCGCCGGGACCACCGTTCAGGTTGTTCCGGTAGAGCAGGAACGTCGCGATCATCGAGCCGAAGAAGATGCACTCCGAGCCGAGGAACACCCACATCGCCGTCTTGCGGATGAGGTGAACGTCGTGCTCGTGTTCGCCGTGATGCTCCTCGGGATGGGTGTTGGCGACGGCCTGGGCCACTAGTGCTCCTCCCTCGTCACCGGCTCTAGCGACCAGCCAAAGAGGCCCCACAGTGTGATCATCGCACCGGCCACGACGGCGGCCCATCCCCACGACAGATAGATCAGGCCGTAACCCATCACCACCAGTCCGAAGGAAGTGAGCGCCGGGTAGTACGACGGCGAGGGCATGTGGATATCGCCGTGGCCATCCCCGTCGTGGTCGTCGTCGACGACATCACCACCATCGGCACCACCCTCATCAACGGTGAGCGTTCCGCCGCTCACCGGTGGCAACGCCACGAGCCGTCCGGTCTCGTCCTCGGTGTACTTGCGGTGCCAGAAGTCGTCGAGCGAATGCACGATGGGCACCTCGTCGAAGTTGTGCACGGGTGGTGGAGACGAGATCGTCCATTCCAGCGTCCGCCCATCCCACGGATCATCGCCGGCAATGGGGCCATTCTTGCGGCTCCGCAATATGTTGTAGATGAACACGAGGATCGACAGGGCGATGAGGAACGCACCGATCGTGGACACCAGGTTCCAGAAGTCCCAGCCGAGACCCTCGTCGTAGCGGTAGGTGCGCCGCGGCATGCCATTGAGACCCAAGATGTGTTGCGGAGCGAAGGTCAGGTTGAAACCCAGCAGCATCAGCCAGAAGTGGAGCTTGCCGATGGGCTCGCTCAGCAAGCGACCCGTCCATTTCGGGAACCAGTAGTACACACCGGCGACGTATCCGAACACGGCGCCACCGAAGAGCACGTAGTGGAAGTGGGCCACCACGTAGTAGGTGTCGTGCTGCTGGGTGTCTGCCGGCACCACTGCGTGAGAAACGCCCGACAGACCACCGATGACGAACATCGCGATGAACCCTATGGAGAACAGCATCGGTGTCGTGAACCGAATGCGACCACCCCACAGCGTGCCGATCCAGTTGAAGATCTTCACCCCGGTCGGTACGGCGATGATCATGGTGGCGATCCCGAACCCCGCTTCGGCGGCGGGACCCAAACCCGAAGTGAACATGTGGTGCGCCCACACGCCGAAGCCGACGAACCCGATCGCAGCCCCGGAGAACACCACGAACTCGTAACCGAAGAGTGGTTTACGGCTGAATACCGGCAAGATCTCCGAGACGATCCCCATCGCCGGGAGGACGAGCACATACACCTCGGGGTGCCCGAAGATCCAGAACAGGTGCTGCCAGAGCAGCGGGTCCGCACCTGCCGCCGCCTCGTAGAACAGCGCGCCAAAGTTGCGATCGAGGAACAGCTGGAAGAGCCCGATGCCGACCGCGGGCAACGAGAAGATGAGCAGAAACGCCACAACAAGCGCCATCCAGGCAAAGACCGGCATGCGCAACAAAGACATGCCCGGCGCCCGCATCGTGAACACGGTTGCGATGAAGTTGGCCGACGAGGCGATCGATGCCACACCGAGGAGCTGCAGACCGATCGCCCAATAGTCCATCCGCACGACCTCGGTGATCTGCGTGGACAATGGGGCGTAGCCGACCCAGGCGCCATCGGGAGCACCACCGACGAGGAATGACGAGTAGATCATCAGCCCGGCAAACAAGAACAGCCAGTAGCTGAACGCATTGAGGCGGGGGAAGGCGACATCTCGGGCACCGACGAGGATCGGCAGGAAGTAGTTCGTGAACGCCGCAGCGATCGGCATGATCACCAGGAACACCATGGTGAGCCCATGCATGGTGAACAGCTGGTTGTACGCCTCTGCAGAGAGCACCTCGGCATTCGGCGTCGCCAGCTGGAGCCGAATGAACAGCGCCTCGAGACCACCGAGAATGAAGAAGAAGAGTGCGGTGGTCCCGTACAACAGACCGATCCGCTTGTGGTCGACCGTGGTGATCCAGGCCCAGATCCCTTTCTCACCGGTGTAGACCTCGAGCTGCTGTTGCTGTGGCTCAGCGGTAATCGCCACGTCGGCACATCCTTGTTTCCAGTTCTGTGTTACTCATGAAACCAGATCATCGCGGTACCGGCTCCACACCCCACGTATCGAGCATCTCGATCAACTCGGAGATCTCCTGCTGGGTCAGACCAAAGCTTGGCATGCCGAGGATCCGCCTGGTGGCGATGTCGTTGCGGTCCGGGTCCATCGGCTTGATGGCCGATGGATTGTCCAGCCACACAGCGAGATGGTCCGTGTTGTTGTCGAATACGGCGCCACCAAACGTGTACCGGCTGTTGAAACTGGTCAGGTCGGGACCTAGCGAAGAATGGAAGACATCATCACCGATCTCCAGGAAGAAGTCCTCGGGACCGACCCAGTCGACCGTACCGTCGGGGAGCTGGACCGTGGCCTGATGACAAGCTGTGCACACCGCAGTGAACGTAGCGTATCCGTCGGCGGCAGCCCCGCTCTCGGCAACCGGCGCCGGCGCCAGCTGCTCCTCGACCCAGGCTGCGAAACTCTCCGGCGAGTGAGCGATCACGCGGATCCGCATGTCGGCGTGCGCCAGCCCGCAGAACTCTGCGCACTGTCCCAACACGACGCCAACACCTGCTCCGTAATCGGTCGTGGCCACATCGGGATCGGCGACGAGCGTGAGATTGCTGCTGCGGCCCGGCACGACGTCACGTTTCCCGTTGAGCCTCGGCACCCAGAAACTGTGGATCACATCGGCACTGGTCATCGTCAGGTTGATCGGCACTCCGGTGGGAATGTGCAGCTCGTTCGCCGTGTAGAGCGGACGACCGTCCGCCCTGGTGAAGCCCGGGTACTCGTACTCCCACCACCACTGATGACCGGTCACCTTGATCTGCACGGTCTCGGGGTCGGTGGGCTCAGCGCGCACGTCGAAGATCCCCTGCACCGTGGGGACGGTGATCACCGCCAAGATCACTGCAGGGATGATCGTCCAGGTGATCTCCAACTTCGTGTTCCCATGAAGCTGCACCGGCTGGCGATCGTCGTTCTTGCGGTCGCGGAATTTGATGATGGCGTAGACGAGGGCGAGGTTGACCAGAACGAATACCCCGACGGCAATGCTGTACACGAGCATCCACAGCTGGTCGATGTCGCGGGCGATGGGACCAGAGGGCTCGAGTGATGTCTGCGGACCCGAACCGGAGCACGCAGCCAGGACGAACGCGAACCCGCCGAGAGCGGCCAGGCGGGTGAATATACGGCCGGACGAGCCTCGAACACGGGTCTCAGATCGCGCTGATCCTGCTCTCACTTGATGGCGCTCCAAGCCTCGCCGTACGGTCCCGATCCGCACGGTCATCGTAACGAGCGCATGTCCCCAACCGAAATCATGGAAAGCCTGCAATCGAGCGGGTATTCGGCTCACCTCAGAAGCGCCGTCACCTCCGCCGGGTCGAGCACGCCCTCGAACCGGCCGATGACCACACCGTCGGGATCGAGCACGAACACCCAGGGTTCGGAGGGGAGGTTGAACCACTCGGGACCGACGGCCGGCGCCAGGTGGGCCCCATCGGGTGCAAAGTCCGGATCCTTGAGGTCGGTGAACACTTCGACGTGGACGAAGTTCACGTCCGGGTGGTCCGGAGCGATCTCCTTGATGTTGTCCAGCAACGGCCCGCACGCCGAGGTGCGGCAATATGCCGGGGTGCTGAAGACGAGCACAGTCGGCTGTCCGTTGGCGAGCGCTTCCTGAAGCGACAGCTCGTAGAACCTCGTGTCCGGGCTGGGATCGGTGGTCAGCTCGTCGATCGGGAGGTCGTCGAGCGTCGGGGTCGGCGCGGCCGGCGCCGTTTCACCGAGTGCCGGCGCCGCAGGATCGGCGAGCACCTCGAACGCCACCGGCGCCAGGTCCGGTCCGTCCTCGAGGATGATGTCCGCCGTCCATATCCCCGGTTGGTCGAACTCGAAGTGAGCCCGGAAGAGCCCCACACCGTTGAGCACGATCCACGTCCACTCCGCCTGGCTGCGCTGGATCGCCGCCGAATCGTCCTGCGGTGCCACCTCGATGACGGCCGCCCGATCGGGCAAGATCAACCGCTCCCCGTTGGGCCCGCCCACACCGATCAGCAGCCGCTCCCGACCGAGCCCGATGTCCGTGGAAGCGCGAATGGCAACAGCATCCGCTGGGATCTCGCCCGGAGCTGTCGACTCTTCAACGATGGACGCGGTCGTGGACGCACCTTGCACGCTATCAGCGTCACCGCAGGCGGCTGCGACCGTGGCGAGCGCCAGGAGCGCAAGGGGGAAGCGACGTGGAGGTCGTGGCATTCCGAAAAAGGTAGCCGCCTCTGGGCGTTGTGCCGAGGCGGCTACCTTCCTAGTGAGGGCACTCGACCTGCCGCCGGCACCGTCGGGTGTGCATCGATTCACGGACGTCGCTACGACTGTCTTTGCCGACGATGTCGAGACCCTCGGATACGCCGGCATCGCCAAGGGATGCAACCCCCCGGACAACACGCTGTTCTGCCCCCATCGCCCGCTGGTGCGGGGAGAGGCGGCGCCATTGTTGGTGCGCGCATTGGACATCCCTGCTCCATCGCCCGATGCGGTTGGTTCACGGATGCAATCGGGAGCGTATTCGAGAGCGATATCGACGCACTGGCGAGCTCAAGATCACCCTCGGCTGCAACCCGCCGGCGAACATCCTGTTCTGCCCGGACCGCGACCGAGAGGCGAGGCTGCCGCACTACTGCACCGAGCCTTCCTGCTCGGCTGGCTTGACATCAACGCGGGTCAGCAGAGTTCGTGATCAATGACCACGGGCCGGTCATCCCGAGCCTCATGCCTGAGATGATCCGCACCCACCGAACCGGTTGCACCGACGAGGGCTTGCCGTCGATCTTCCCGGAGTCCGCATTCGCCGACGGAACGCCCGGGCCCAACACCTGCCGGCTGTACCAGGTCGCCGTGTTCGCAACTTGACGTGTGGCTCAGGTTTGTCGAGGAACGATCTCGGCGCCGGGTGCTTCGGGCTCGTCGTCGCTCATCTCGGGCGGAAAGCCCGGCGCCCGGATCTCGACCCCGACGGCCTCCTCCAAACGGCGGATGATGTTCGGTGACAGCTCGCGCGCTCCGTAGCGGGCGATGCCATCCTCGAAGATCGACACGAGCAGCGGCGAGAGCTCGAGAGGCGTCGCCGTGTCGTCGGCGATCGCCTGAAACAGCCCGATGTCCTTGAGCACGAGGTCCATGGTGAAGGAGATGTCTCGGCTGCCGTTGAGGATCACCTGGCTCTCGGTCTCGTGCACAAACGAGTTGCCCGATGAGATGCGAATGGCCTCGTAGGTGGTGTTGAGGTCCATGCCCGCTTGCTTTGCGGTCACCAGCGCCTCGGCGAGTGACACCAGATTGGCCGTCGCCAGGTAGTAGGTCACCACCTTAAGGATCGAGGCAGAACCCAGCGGTCCGGTGTGCAGGATGCGACGGCCCATCGTGGTCAGCAACGGGAGCATTCGCTCGAATACATCCCGATCGGCGCCACCAAAGATCGATATGTTGCCGGTGGCGGCGCGGTGACAACCCCCCGATACCGGGCAATCGATCGCCGCCGCACCTGTGGCCTCCACCAGAGCGCCGAGACGCCGAACCTCGGTTGCATCGGTGGTGCTCATCTCGGCCCAGATCTTGCCCGGACCGAGACCCGAGATGACCCCATCGGGCTCCTCGAGAACGTGCGCAGAGATGCTGGGGCTCGGCAGGCATGTGATCACGACGTCACACCGTTCGGCGAGCTCCCGTCCCGAGCCGGCGGTCGTCGCTCCGAGCGCCACGTGCTTTGCAACCACGCCGTCGTCGATGTCGCGCACGGTGACGTCGAAGCCGTGTCGGAGCAGGCTCCCCGCCAGCTTGCTACCGACATTGCCGAGACCGATGAACCCGACCCGCATGACCGTCCGATCAGGGTCCGATGGGTATCGGGTCGTCCAGCTCCGGATCGGGCGTGGTGGATTGGATCGTGTCGAGAATCTCGCCGAGCGTCGTGAAGAACTCTGGTACCGCCCAGGCCAGGATCCGCAACAGGACGAGCATCCCGATGAGCAACAGGGCCGTGCGGATCCAGAACAGCCACGGTTTGTCGCGATCGAAGATGGCCTCCAGCGTCTGCCGCCATGGCGTCACCAACGTCGGCGCCTGGGTGGCTGGATCGACGCGGCGAGCCGGTGGCGCCATCGTGGCAACGGCGGAGGCGGCCGGCTGCACTGTGGCAGGAGACGGTTCCCGCACCGGCGGTGGCGGTGCGTTGGTGATCACCGGAATTCGCTCCGTTGGCAGATCGGTGAGCGGCACATCGCCCGCCCCGTCGCCTTCACGGCTCCCCACCGGCTCCTGGGGAGCCGGGGTTGGCCTTTCGGCATCTTCCTTGGCGGTTCCGACGGTCTCCGAAGGTTTCGCAGATTTCGGTGGCGCCACCTTCGAGCCGGGTTCGCTCTTTGCCGGTTTCGCTGCGGGCTCACGCTCAGTTGCGGTCGACGCCGCGGGCGGCTTCCTCTTGCCCGGAGCCACGATCGCGGCAGTGGCGTCGTCGTCGGCCGGCTTCGTTGCTTTGACCGGAGGAGTGGCGCTCACCAGCTTCTCCAGCTCGCGCTTCTTCACTCCGAGCGCTTCGGCCAGCTTGGCCAGCGCGGCGTCGTCGGGGATGCGATCACCGTTCTCCCACGCACGCACGTCCGAGGCGGTCACACCAACGACCGTCGCCAGCTGACCAATCGAGTAATGCAGCGACAGACGCCGCTCGTTGATCGTCGAACCCAGTTCGGACGCACCTGTCATGGCTCTCCAACAGTCGGGGGTGCGGGCACCAGGATATCGGACGTTTGCAGTTGTGGATTCTCTTTGGTGAAGACACGCTCCG
The DNA here is from genome assembly GCA_041608535.1 of Acidimicrobiia bacterium. Taxonomy (GTDB): domain Bacteria; phylum Actinomycetota; class Acidimicrobiia; order Spongiisociales; family UBA5794; genus JBFISM01. The sequence goes on along the minus strand of JBFISM010000056.1, from coordinate 351 downwards.
CTCGCTTCAGGGGCCGAGGACCCCCGCAGACCTGGTCTGAGACGTCTGCTCCAGCGAGTCGGCACCCTGACGAAGCCAGCGAAGGGTCTCGACGAAACACGACGCATCTGTCGCCCCCGCCGTCGGCGAGGCCCCCAGACCGCCGCACGCCAACCACCCCAACCCCACACCACACACCGGACGGCAATGCCGGCGAAGAGCAGAATCCATCACAGCCAGAACCCCCGATGCTGCCGCAGGCAGCGAGGCCCCCAGACCGCCGCACGCCAACCACCCCAACCCCACACCACACACCGGACGGCAATGCCGGCGAAGAGCAGAATCCATCACAGCCAGAACCCCCGATGCTGC
>JBFISM010000055.1:0-21339 GCA_041608535.1 Acidimicrobiia bacterium | reverse complement strand
GGACCGCACCATCACGTTGCATGTCGATGACGACATGGACCTCAGCAACGGGTTCTTGTATACCACCTCGACGACCGGCTACCGGTTCGGACCCGAAGACTGGGCCGTGGAATGGGACTTCAACCTCGAAGGTGCCTTCGAGCTCATGCCCGGTCATGTGGTCACCATCGATGACGGGGTCGACATCACCAAGACGCTCGTGGTCCACGATCTCGAAATCACCGACATCGACGTCGACAACGACACGATCTCGGGGACCGGCCCCATCGGGGCATACGTCAACGTCGACGTCGGGAACGAAGAAGGCGGTGCCCAACGCGTCGTCGAAGTCGACGGCAACGGCGACTGGTTCGCCGACTTCTCGGTCCCCGGACCCGAACCGCACGAGCAGGACATCTTTGACATCGCCATCGGCAGCGGAGGAGCCGCCCAGATCTTCGACGACGACGGCGACTCCACCCACCGCGGATTCCACCTCGAAGAGCCGGCCCTGCCCGGGTTCGTGGTCTTCTGGGACGGCAACGACATCCGCGGTTGGGGTTGGGAGCCGAACGCTCCGGTGACCGTGACCATCGACGACGACACCGATCCAGCCGCTGTACTCCACACGTACGAGACCACGGCCGACGGTGACGGATTCTTCACCGTGGGTGGCGACGGCGGGTTCGACGTCGAGGCCGGCCACTATGTCGTCGTGACCGACGGCACGACCATGAAGGATCACTGGGTGGCCGACGTTCGGTTCGGCAACGCCGACGTGGCCAACGACACGGTCTCCGGCTCCAGCGACCCATTCGCCGAGGTCTACGTCGAGATCGACGGCGGCCCGTATCGCATCGTCGAGGCCGACGACACGGGCTTCTGGCTCGCCGATTTCTCGGTGGAGTGGGAGGACCAGGATGCACACGACATCGTCCCAGAGACCACCGGTGTCCTCGGCACGCAAGACGAGGACGGCGACTGGACGGCGGAGACCTGGGAGGTTCCGGTCCCCGAATTGCCCGTCGTGTCCGTCGACAGCGTGGTCATGGACGAGGGCAACGGCAACGTTCGGCTGACGGTGACCTTCCGGCTCAGCGAGCCGGTCGACTACCCGGTCGCGTTTGGCTGGTCTACGGCAGACGGAACCGCCATGGCGGGGGAGGACTATGCGGCCAAGTCCGGCGAACGAACCTTCAGACCCGGCCAGACCGAGCTGAGACAGCGCCTCATCGTCTACGGAGACACGCTCTTCGAGGACGATGAGTGGTTCACCGTCGAGGTGCTCTGGGCCAGCGGCGCCGAAGTTGGCGATGCCGGCCTGATCACCCTCTTGAACGACGACGAGGATGCTCCGCCTCCGGCAGAGATCGAGCTGTCGGTGCTCGACCTCGAAGTGGTGGAGGGCGACTTCGGAGGACAGAAAGCGAACGTAACGTTCGAGCTGTCCGCACCGGCGACCGAGATGGTCACCTTCGAGTACGCCTTGGTCGATGACACAGCCACCAGCCCCGCCGACTACCGCGGCCGCAGCGGCACGGTCCGCATCCCGGCAGGTGCCAGCAGCGCGGTGCGTCCGGTGCTCATCGTGGGTGACACGGTCCCAGAAGACCTCGAGACGTTCCTCGTCGAGGTCACGGGAGTGGACGGTGCGACCCTCGTCGATGGGACCGGGGTCGTCACCATCGTCGACAACGACTGAGTGAGGGGAGGCATCGGCCGGCACGCCAGGGCGCCGGCCGATGATCACCCCACTGCATCGAGCCGAGCTGGGCGCGACGATCTCAGTAGGAGAACAGGTCTCGGGAAACCAGATCCTCTTCGTTTTGACGACGGACGACCATTCGCATTGCTCCGTTACGAACGAACACCACTGGGGGTCGGAGCACCATGTTGTAGTTGGAGCCCATGGCATGGCCGTAGGCCCCCGTGACCGGAGTGGCAACGATGTCACCCACCGCGGCGTCGGCCGGAAGCTGAGCCTCGGCAACGAGTACATCACCCGACTCGCAGTGCTTACCCACGATCCGCACCGGCATCGTGCGATCTGCTTGCACCGACCGGGGAAGGAACGCCTCGTACCCGCTGCCGTAGAGCACGGGGCGAGGGTTGTCGCTCATCCCTCCATCCACGGCAACGTAGGTGCGGACACCGGGAATGTGCTTGATGACGCCGATGCTGTACAAGGTCACTCCCGCTTTGGCCACGATGGCGCGCCCCGGTTCGACATGGATCTCGGCGGTGATGCCGGCGGTGGCGCACGCCTCACGAATCGCGGTGGCCCATTCGGTGATCGTCGGTGCATGCTCACCTTCCACGTAAGCAACACCCAGCCCACCGCCGATCGACAGCTCGGGGAGCTCGTGGTCGATGACAAACGGGGCGAGGACTGCGATGGCCTTGTGGAAGGAATCGATCACGAACACCTGGCTCCCGATGTGAGCATGGATACCGACCAGCTCCATGTGGCGCGAGGCCATGGCGAGCTCGACGGCTCGCTCGGCATCGCCGCTCTCCACGCCGAAGCCGAACTTCGAATCGGTGACTCCGGTGCGGAGGAATTCGTGGGTGTGCGCCTCGACACCCGGGTTGATTCGGATCAACACCTTGGGTGGATTGAGCCCCTCGGTGACGAGCCGATCGATGCGATCGATCTCCTCGAAGCAGTCGATGACGAGCCGACCAACCGGCGCTCCGAGGGCACGGCGCAGCTCCCGCTCCGACTTGTTGTTGCCGTGGAAGATCATGCGCACTGGAGGCACCCCGGCGCGCATCGCCACATACATCTCTCCGCCGGTGGCCACGTCGAGCTTCATGCCTTCTTGGTGGGCGAGCTGGGCCATCGAGATCGACAGAAACGCTTTGGTGGCGTAGGCGGCGGCATCTGGAAACGCCGCCACCGCCTCCCGGCACCGGTTGCGCAGATGTTCCTCGTCGTAGACGAAGAGCGGTGTACCGAATTGCTCGGCGAGCTCGAGCACCCGTTTGCCGCCTATCTCGAGCGAGCCGTCATCGGCCAGACTTGCCGTGTCGGGAAGCAGCGTCTCCGGAAGAACGCTCATGCCGGCGAGCTCACATGCGCTCCGGGACGGTGATGGCGAGCAGATCGAGCACCAGGCGAAGCTGGCGTAGGGTCAGATCGACCAGGCCGAGCCACGAGGCCTGCCGCCGAGGATCCTGCTCGTTGAGGATGTGACACGCCTCGTAGAACCGGTTGAAATCGGTGGTGAGCTCGTAGGCGTACTCGGCCAGATGGTTGGGTGCTTTGAACTCGGCGCTTCTCTCCAGAATCTCCTCGAGTTGGAGGAGACGCAGCATCAGATTGCGTTCTGCCTCATGCTCCGGTGCGATCACCGCGCCGGGTTCCAGGCTGCGCCCGGCGGCGTTGCGCAAGATCGATTGGATGCGAACAGAACCGTACAACACGTACGGACCGGTCTTGCCGGTGAACGAGACGAACCGGTCGAGATCGAAGTTGTAGTTCGAGCTGCGGTGGTTGAGCAGGTCGCCGTACTTGACTGCTGCCATCCCCACCGCCTCGACGATGGCGGCCCGCTCGTCAGGCGGATATTCGGTGGCGATCTCGTTCTCGTCCAGACGTTCGGCCGCCCGGTGCACCGCCTCGTCGATGACACCGCGCAACAACGGGATGCCACCTTCCCTCGTCCGAAGTGGCTTGCCGCTCTTGTCGTTCACGGTACCGACGACGTCGTGGCTGAGCACCACGTGCGGTGGAGCGATGCCGGCCTTGCGCACCACACGGAAGACTTGCTCGAAGTGCAGCGATTGTCTGGCGTCGACGACGTAGATGATCACGTCGGCGTCCATCTCCTCGACCCGGTACTGGATCGTCGCCACGTCCCACGACGTGTAGAGGCTCGCCCCATCGGACTTGACCAGCATGAGCGGTGGAATCTCGGATCGATCGTCCGGCTCGGCGACGTCGACGACGATCGCACCGTCGCTGTACTCGGCAACGCCGTCCTCGAGCAGCTTGGCTACCACCGGACCGAGGAGGTGATCGATGGTGCTCTCGCCGTGCCAGACGTCGAAGTCGACGTTGAGCCGGTCGTACACCGCTCGGATGGCATCGATCGACACGGTGCGGAAGTGTTCCCACAGCGCCCGATAGCCCGGCCGGCCGGCCTGCAGCTCCACCGTTGCCTGCCGAGCTCGCTCGGCGAAGCCGGCCTCGGTCTTCATCCGCTCCGTCGACGTCGGGTAGATCTCGTTGAAGTCCTCCATGGTGATGGGTGGCTTCTCGGGGAAGGGCCCTTGGTTGTCGGGGTCGAAGAATGGCCAGTCGGGGTGCCGATCGGAGAGCTCGACGATGAGCTGACCCATCTGCGTCCCCCAGTCACCGAGATGCACATCACCGATGACACGATGCCCCAGCCAGCGAAGAAGGCGCTTTATCGCCTCGCCGATCACCGCCACCCGGAGGTGGCCGATGTGCAACTCTTTGGCGACGTTCGGTCCGCCGTAGTCGACCACGATTGTGCGTGGCTCCCCAACGAGGGGAACGGACAGCCGCTCGTCCACCCGCATCGCTTCAACAACCTCGGCGAGGTAGTCATCGCTGACCGTGATGTTGATGAAACCGGGACCGGCGATCGAGAGCGCTGCGATCCGCTCGTCGGCAACGCGGGCGGTCACGGCTTCCGCGAGCTCCCGTGGATTCCGTCCCGACGGTTTGGCTGCGGCCAACGCCCCGTTGCACTGGAACTGTGCCAGCTCGGGGCGCTGGGAGACACCCACCTCGCCGTAGGAGCGGTCCAACCCCTCCGCGACGAAGGCGTCACCAAAGATATCCGAGAGTGCGGCCACGAGCGACGTCATCGGGTGGGATCGTACCGCTCGGCACTACCATCCCCCACCGAGCGCCCCAGTAGCTCAGGGGATAGAGCACCGGCCTCCGGAGCCGGGTGCGCAGGTTCGAATCCTGCCTGGGGCACGCACTTTCGATTCGAGCAGGCTCGAATCGAAATATCGCTCGGCTCCGCCTCGCTCCAGGCGAGCGGCTGCGCCGCATCATTCCTTGTCGGAGTTCACCGCGCATGTCGCTGAACTCCGAAACGAAGGGGGACGGCGGAGCCTGTCCCCCTTCGAGCATCCCCCTCTTCGCAGGGTCCGTTGCAAGCGGATCTCAGCGACCAACCGACATCGCTCAACAGCGTTCCAGCTGCTCCGCGACTCGCTGGAACGGCAACGGAGCGAAGAAACGATCCGAAATCCCCCAATCTCCCCCGGTCGGCAAACCTGTGGCGCCCGGTAGCGAACGCGTCAGCGAGCGGACCCAAGGAATCGGGCGCCGCATTCGCACGCACCCGAACGGGTGCGGCGATTCTCCCACCCCAAGGTCCCGCGGCAGCCCCGGGAGCTGATCCGCCCCACTACCCCCCAGCGTTCATGCAACGCGGATCTCAGCGACCAAAGCTATACAGCGTCTACGAGGAAGGTCTGGGTGTTGCCTTCGTTGCGGGAGATGGTGATGACGTAGGTGCCGGTCGCGGGTGTCGACCATGGAGTTGAAGATGCCGTCGGCAATCGAGCTTCCCTCCTCCCACAGATACATGCCGACATCGAGGCTGGCGTCGTCGGCGGCGACAGTCTGATAGATCGGGTTGTTGAATGGCGGAGGCGGTCCACCGCCACTGAACGCGCTCACCACCTCGACACTCGGCCGGGTCGCAGGTTCGATGGTCACCCTGACGATGCCCGAGATCACCTCGTCGGTTGCCGGGTCGGGTCTGATCTCCAGAAGCACGTTGTAGCGCCCGGCCACCGGCGGATTGCGGAAGGTGGGCAACAGCAAATGCATCTGCTTCGGACCCGGACCGAACTCCCCAACGAGGTAGTCCGCAGTCATGGTCGCCGTGATCGTGTTGCCGTCGACTGTCGTGTTCCAGATGACGTCGGGCGGAGGCGCCGGAGGGCTCTGCGGCCATCCCTGCAGCAGAGCCACTGTGTTCACCCCCTCACCTCCCACATCGACGAACTGTGGTGGAGGCGTCGCACTGACGCTGCCTCCCTCCTTTGATACTGATCCCGTCGACGGCCGGATCGCGATCGACGAACGTCATGACGAAGTCGGTGACGGCTCCGCACTGGTCGCACTTGGAATGAGTCCAAGCAACAAGGCTACGGCCGCAGAGAACTTGTCGAGCGACGCTGCGGTCCTCGATGCGCCGCGGTCACGACATGGGCGGCAGACTGTCAGTAGAGCCGCCGAGGGGGTAGCGTCACCACATGCGGTGCAGGTCCTGGCGCAGTGCTGTCGTGGCGGCCGCCGTAGCTCTGCAGACGATCACCGCAACGGCGCCGGCAGCCGCCGACCCGCCGTTCACACCCGAAGCGCTGGCCGTTCGGCAGTGCGAACGCCACCCGGACCGGACGGCGGATCCGGACACTCCTCCACCAGCGGAGCTCGTCGCCGCCATCGACGACCACCTGGACGACCCTCGACTGGAAGACGCAGGTCTCGGGCTCGTCGTGTGGATCGAGGGGTACACCGAGGTGGTCGCCCAATTCCCCGATCTCCGGCTCCGCCCGGCCAGCAACCAGAAGCTGCTCACTGCAATGGCGGCGTTCGAAACTCTCGGTAGCGACTACCGGTTCACCACGAAGCTCGCCACAGATGGACTCCTAGCGAACGGCGTCCTCGACGGCGACCTGTATCTCATCGGTGGTGGCGACGCCACGCTCGCCAGCACCGGTGACCACTCCCTGGAGGCACTGGCGACCGCGGTCGTCGCAGCCGGGATCCAGGGAATACGTGGTTCCATCGTCGGCGACGAGTCACGCTATGACACCCTCCGGGAGGCGAACGGCTGGCTCCCACTCAATATCCCGTCGTCGATCGGATCTCTCTCTGCGCTCTCCGTCGACCAGAACCGGTGGCGAGCCGACTGGCCGTTCATCGCAGATCCGGCGCTGGGTAACGCCGAGCTGTTCGCCGAGACCTTGACTGCGGCAGGCGTCGTCGTCGATGAGGATGCAACCGTCGGCCGTGCGCCCGAGGATGCAGTGGTCATCGCCACGCTCGAATCGGCACCGCTTTCGGAGCTGATGGCGTTCATGCTGACCGAGTCGAACAACATGGTCGCCGAACTCACCATCAAGGAGCTCGGTCTCGTGGTCAGTGGGCACGGAACCACCATCAATGGTATCGAGGTTCTCGCCGACGTCGTTGCTGCGTTGTGCGTGCGCCAATCCACCATCCAGCACGACGGCTCGGGGTTGAGCCACGCCAACGCCAGATCTCCCCGCTCGTGGGTGGAGCTGCTCCAGTCGGCCCAGACGCGAGATTGGTGGGACGACCTCTATGCAGGTCTCCCGATCGCCGGCGTCTCGGGGACCTTGCAGCGGCGATTCCTCGATACGGCGGCGGAGGACAACCTGCGCGCCAAGACCGGATCGATCAACCAACTCCGGGCGCTCTCGGGAATGATGACGACGGCCGGTGGCCGCCGCGTGTTCTTCTCGGCCATCGTCGATGCGCCGAATCCACGCCCGGGAATCGCCGCCGTCGACGATCTGCTGGTCACCATCGCCGAGGACGGGAGCTAGCCGGCGCAGTCCCCGGGCGTGCGGTCATACGACGTTGCCGAGCTGGCCGAGTCTGGCCAATACGAGCAGATCCATCACAATCGCGACGCCGACGTGGACGGCGATGCCCGGCACGAAGCTACGAGTGCGCAACGCCATGAAACCCAGCACCAGCCCGGCGACGATCGCCGCAACGGCCTCAGGCATCGGTTTCGCAAAGTGGATCATCGTGTAGGGCACGGTCATCATTGGCACGGCGAGTAACCCGAAGCGGGGCGCCAGCCCGAAAGTCATGAACCCCCGGAAGAACGACTCCACCCCGACGAATTGCAGTGCATAGCCAACCTCGTAGATCCAGAAGGCCACGCCCCCTGCGCCTGCTCGCGAATAGAAGGGATAGAAGCGCAGGAACGAGTCGAAGCTGGATGCCCATACCAGCACGGGGATCATCACGGCAAACATTGCTCCATACACCGGCCAATGTCTCCCGATGCCGCGAAACCGCAGCCCGAGGTCGCGCGGACGCATCCCGAGACACCACCAAGCAATTCCGAAGGGAACCGCCAGCCGCCACCAGAGCGACGATATTCCCCACCACATGTACGCCCCGGACCCGACGAAATCGATCCCGCTCCCCGCGGTGAGGTCGCGCACCCGTGCGGCGGTGCCGCTGGCCACGTACCCACCGGGCCGCCCCCAATAGAAGAACAGGACGAGCAACGAAGTCGCCGTGAGCAGCACGATCGCAGCGTCACGGTCGGCGCGGTCGAGCCGGAGATCGTTGGGTCCCATCAGGCGTTCGAGCATCGGTCGAGCGTAGGTCGCCGACCGGTGGCCGTGCGAGGACCGATGCGAGGACCCGGGCATCCCTCACCGATGGGCACGCTTTGCCTGCTGGTACCATGCTTTTCGCGATCCAAGGTCGACCGATCGGAGGTTGGGGTGCGACCCATCTGGAAAGGGGCCATATCGTTCGGGCTCGTCACGATCCCGGTCGGCCTCTATGCGGCGACGCAGGACAAGCGGCCCAAATTCCGTCAGCTCCGTGATTCGGATCACAGCCCGATCAAGTACAAGCGAGTGGCCGAGAGCGACGGTGACGAGGTGCCGTACGACAACATCGTCAAGGGTTACGAAGTGGACAAGGGTCGGTACGTCGTCTTCACCCCCGACGAACTCGCCGACATCATCTCCAGGAGCACCGGAGGGATGGTGGATGTCGTCCAATTCGTCGATCACAGCGAGATCGATCCTGTCTATTACCGGTCGTCGTACTACCTCGCCCCCGAGAAGACCGGGGTGAAGGCGTACAAGCTGCTGCTCGAGGCGCTCAAGGAACGAGACATGGTGGGGCTCGCCAAGGTGGCTATTCGGGAGCGCGAGTATCTCGCCACTCTGCGAGCAGATGAAGACGTCATCATCATGGAGACGATGTACTGGCCCGACGAGATCCGGGAGCCGCAGTTCGAGACACTCGAAGACGACGTCGAGGTCCGCAAGGACGAGGTGCAGATGGCACAGATGATCATCGACAACCTCACCGCACCTTTCGACCCTTCGGCCTGGCACGACGAATCGCGCGAGGCCGTCGAAGCCGCTGCCAAGTTGAAGGTCGAAGGACAGGAGATCGTGGCTCCCGAGGGCGTCGAGCAACCGGCCGGCGTGGTCGACCTCATGGATGCGCTCAAGGCGAGCATCGAGGCAACCAAGGAGAAGAAGGCCGGCTGAGAAGGAACGTCGTTCTCAGATGGGTTCGGCTCCGAGCCCCAATTCAGCGATCCGGCGCTCCGCTTCGTCCCGCCCGCGCACCCGATCGACCGGCACACCCCGCACCTTGACTGTGTACCAACCGCCGCCGGCGTGTTCCACTCCCGTCGTCGTGTCGGACTGCTCTTCACCGTCGAGCTCGGCATAGGCTTGCAGGATCGCAGCTGCTCGGGCGGCTGCAGGTTCCTCTCCCTGCACGTTTTCGACCTCGATACCGCCCACCTCGACGGAGAACCATCCCCACCCTTGGGGCGGTATGCGATGACGGGTGCTGGGAGGTCTGTATCTCCCTCCTCATCACCGCCACCGACGTCGACACGATCGCGCAGCGCCGGGACCGTGCAGAGACCGGTCTCGAGTAGGCGCTCGCCCCTGCGCAGCGCCTTCTTGAAGAGCTTCTTCTTCTTGCGCTCCGCTGCCTGCGCCATGACGCCGAGACCGGCCAGCATCAGCTCGTCGGACGTGACCTCACCGTCGTGGATCCAGACGTCGACCCGGCGTGCGACCTTCCTCCGCTTCTTCTTCTTGGACTTCTTCTTGCGCTTGTCAGCCATCGGTCGGTCTACCCACGCGCTCCACCGGTCATGGCGCCGAGAACGGCCGATTGCAGCTCGGTGGCGTTGAGGTTGGAACGGACGTCGAGGTCGAGGCTCTCAGCCGCCTGGCGCAATTGCTCGGGCGACATGTTCTCGACATCGACCACGATCTTCTCTCGACTCAGACGTTCCCCCAACTCCTCGAGCTCGTCGGCGCTGAACAGCTCCTGCACCTTGGGGAACATTTCTTTCTCTTCCTCTCCGGCGTGATGCTCCACACTCTCCATGAGCACCTTCATCTTGGAGGTGAACGCATCGTCACCGGGATCGAGCGTGCGAATCTCGGCCATCAGCAGGTCGACGGAGTGGTGCTCCTCCCTGCTGTGTCCGGTCTGCTCGGCAAGCTCCTCGCCGCCGGCTTCTTTGACTGCCGGGTAGAAGATTCTCTCCTCGATCGCCGTGTGGCGGTCGAGCTCGGTGAAGATGTCTGCAACCAGCTCGCCCATCTTCGCGGCGTCTTTGGCCTCGGCGGCCGCGCGGAAGTCGACGAACAGTCGCCGGACCTTGTGATGATCGGATGCCAGAACCTCGATTGCATTCATCGTGCCGCACTCCTCGTTTCAGGGGGCTCGTGGTGACCCGCGGTGGGTCCCGTCTGCGCTCCGGTGTACCCGCTGCACGGCAACGCCAAACAGTGTTCGTTGAGCGTTCGTTTCGTCTGCGGCAACGCCGGGTACCCACCGAGGATGATCACCAGACTGCAACAACGCGTCCTCGACCTGGATACCGCAACCTCGGGCTGGGCGGTGGGCCGCCTGAGCGAGACCCAGCTCCGAGTGGTGCGGGCTGTGACCCACCTCGGGGGCACGGAGCTGGTGGCCACCACCGGTGCGGTGATCGCAGGCGGGGCCGCAATGCGCCGCCGCTCGCTCGCACCGCTCCTGCACGCCGCCGTCGTCGTCGGCGGACAGAATCTGGTCTACAACCTGGCGAAGCGCATCATCGACAGACGCCGCCCCGATGGACCTCATCTGGCGCCGTGGACTGGAGCGTCCTTTCCCAGCGGTCACACGGCCACGGCGGCGGCTGCGTGGCCGGCCTACGCCGAGATCGCCGGCTTCCGGCCGCGATCTCTCGTGGGCGGCGGTGCGCTCCTCGCCGGTCCGATCGTCGGAACCACTCGCGTGCTGCTCGGTGTGCACTGGATGTCCGACGTCCTCGCCGGCCTGGCGCTCGGCTGGTCGTGGCTGGCCGTCGTGCGAGCCCTACGCTCGCTGGTGTCCCGCTAGCTCGGCTCGCCGCCGTCACGTGCGCGGCGGTCAGGGAACCTCAGCTGAACCCGGGGCCCTCGCTGTCCCACTCGATCGATCCCGGAGGGTCGTCGGTGAAGCCCTTGAATGCCGGTGCCCGCAACCGCCCCACGGCGGTCCACTCCTTGTACTCCACCATCGCAACGAGCTGTGGATACACCCACGTTACGTTGCGCGGCATGTCTGGGTTGGGAGCGAACGGCGAGCGGTCGAGCACCATCTCATCGAGAGCGGAGCGGATGGCCTTGAGATCGACATCGCTGAAACCCGTGCCGACCGCCCCGATCCAACGCAGACCATCGTCCGCCCACAGCCCGAGCAGCAGCGCACCGAACGAGTTGGAGCGCCCTCCATCACCCTGCGTGAAACCGCCGACGAGCGCCCGCACGGTGCGCGTCGTGGTGATCTTGCGCCACTCGGGCGTGCGCACCCCGGGGCGGTACGGCGAGTCGACACGTTTGGCCACAATGCCTTCGAGGTTGCGCTCCACGACGAACTGCCAGAGGTCCGACGGATCTTCGGCAATCGCCTCGGACACCAGTACCGGCGGTTCGAGGTGGAGCGACAACAGCAGCTCGCGGCGTTCGGCCCACGACATGGTCAAGGTCGACCTTCCCTCGTGGTGGAGAACATCGAAGGCCATGTAGCTGACGGGGATGGAGGCGGCGGCGTCCGCGATGGCCTGCGGGGACGACAGGTTGATCCGGCGCTGCAGCTGCCCGAAGGACGGACGGCCCGCGTCGTCGAGAGCGATGATCTCGCCGTCCAGAATCACCGAGGAGTCGCACGTGTACGCAGCCAGCTCCGGGTACGTCGCCGTCACGTCGAGCCCCGAACGGCTGCGCAACTGCACGGCGTCGCCGTCGTAGTAGAGCAACGTGCGGACACCGTCCCACTTGACTTCGAAGGCCCAGTCTGGATCGGTGAATGGCTCGGCCCACCTCGTGGCGAGCATGGGTTCGTATGCCGGCAGCCTCACCGCTCAGGTACCGAGGCGGGCGCGGACGAGCCGGCTGACGAGCGCACCATCGAGCCCGTCGTGGTTGCTCATGATGTGACCGATCACCCGACCCGCCTGCTTGGGGTCGGTAGCCTCCAGCTCGGCGATGGCGGTCTCCACGATCGCCGCTACCGCAGCCTGATCGACCTCCCGCTCGGGCAGCCAGCGCTGCAGAAAGTCGATCTCGAAGTCGAGCTTCGCCGCTTGCTCGGCGCCCCGCTCACCGAGTTCCCGATAATCGCGCCGGTACCGTTCCATCCTCTTCACGTATGCCGCAATGGTCGTCTCGTAGAGTTCGTCGTCGACGTCGCCGCTGAACCCGGTTGCGGATCGAGCCAGCGCGATCTCGCTCTCCACCTGGCGGATCACGTTGACCGTCGCCCGATCGCCCGCCTTCATGGCACGGGTCAGCTCGTCTCGCAGCTCTTGCTGAATGCTCATGTTCGAATCCCCACGAAGCGGTGCGCCCACCGCGGTGCCGCCATATTCAACCACGGACCAGGTGCGGCGCACATCGCCCGAGAAACCGCTCGAGAAACCGCTTGAAGAGGTGCGAATGGTTGGGTATCGTCCCCCTAGGCCGATCGGCCTTTTTTTTGAGAAGGACACTTGTGAAAGTTTTCACTTTCACACCACATCACACCACCATCTGACACGGAGAAACCGATGCTGACAATGACCGACTGGCGCGAGCTCGCCGCATGCAGAGATTCAGATCCGGAGCTGTTCTTTCCCATCGGCACCACCGGTCCCGCCGTCGATCAGATCGAGAAGGCGATCGCCATCTGTGGCATCTGCTCTGTGCAGGAAGCCTGCCTCATGTATGCGCTGGAGACGAACCAGGAGGGCGGCGTGTGGGGCGGGTACGCCGAGGACGACCGTCGCCGGTTGCGCAAGCGCTGGCTCGCCGAGAAACGCCGGCGCCGTCAGGCGTCCTGAGCCCAGAGACGCCGGCCCTTCGGGGCCGAAGCGAAGGGGCTTGGGCTCATTCAGCTGCGATGTTGAAACCGACCCCGGAGGGGCCGGGCGACGCTTCGATCTCCACGAAGGCGAGCCGCGAAGTGACCAGGCCGAACTGGTTGCCTTTGGCGTCACTCACCCAGACGATCGTCTCGTGGTCCTCGAGCGCGGCCAGCAACGACGAACGGACGGCTTCGGGATCGTGGGTGTCGAGCTCCAACTCGCGCGCTCCTTCGAGACCGATGCGGATCTTTGTCGTGTCTGCCATATCGCTGCCGGTCACCTGACGATGAGCTCCGGGTGGGTGCGCACCCGCGGTTTGCGGGCCTCCACGGCCGTCGCCAGTGCTTCGAACGCCCGGGCTGCCTCACCACCTGGATCGGCGATCGTCACGGGGAGGCCTCGATCGGCGCCTTCTCGCAAGGCGGGCACGAGCGGAATCTTGCCGAGCAGCGGTACCTCGAGCTCCGTGGCGAGTTTCTCTCCACCGCCCTCGCCAAAGATGGGGTAGCGCTTCCCGTCGTCCCCGGTGAACCACGACATGTTCTCCACGACACCCATCACCTCTTGGTTCACCTTGCGGGCCATGAGGCCGGCGCGCTTGGCCACCCGCTGCGCGGTGATCTGGGGCGTCGTGACCACCATTGCCTGGGCTCGGGGCAGGAACTGGGACATCGAGATGGCGATGTCGCCGGTGCCCGGCGGCATGTCGATGAGCAGATAATCGGGATCGGCCCAGTGGACGTCGGCGAGGAACTGCTCCATCGCTTTGTGGAGCATGGGGCCCCGCCAGATCACGGCTTGATCGGCTCGGACGAAGTAGTCCATCGACATCACCCGGACCCCGTGGATCTCTGGCGGGAACAGCGTCTCCTCCACGACGGTGGGCGCCCGGTCGATCCCCAGCATCTTCGGTATGGAGAAGCCCCACACATCCGCATCGATGATGCCAACGGTCCGGCCGAGCCGGGCCAGCGCCACGCCCAGGTTGGCGGTCACCGACGACTTGCCCACCCCTCCCTTGCCGGAGGCCACCGAGATCACTCGCGTCGGGGACCCCGGCTTGCCGACGGTGATCTCGCGGGCTGGTGTCCCCCGCACGTCCGCAACGAGTGCATTGCGCTCCTCATCGGTCATCACCGTGAACTCGACGGACACGGAGGTCACCCCCGGCACGGAGCGGGCGGCGGCGGTGACGTCGGCCGTCAGCTTGTCCTTCAGCGGGCAGCCGGGGATGGTGAGGGCGACCAGCACCGACACGGTCCCTGCGTCGTCGACGTCGAGGCGGCGAAGCATGTTGAGCTCTTCGATCGAGCGGTGGATCTCCGGGTCTTGCACCCGACCCACGGCCTCGCGAACGGCGGCGACATCGACCAAGGCTAACTCCTATCTCGATAGTGCTTAGAAACTATAGTGAGGAGGCGGCACTCTACGTCCGCAGCTACGCGCCCGGATTTCGAGGAACCAGCCCCATGGACACGATGGACATCGCCCCAGCGGCCACACCGGCGACCGTTGCCTTCAACGAGGAGCTGGGCGCCCTCACTGCATCGTTGGGCGACCCAACGCGACGCGGCATCTTCCTCGCTGTCCGGGGAGCCGAGGCACCGGTCACCGTAGGGGATGTTGCTGCGTCGTTCGGGCTGCACCCGAACGTGGCTCGCCACCATCTGGACAAGCTCGTCGCCGACGGCTGGCTGAGAGTGGCGCACCGCCGCCGGGGTAAGAAATCCGGCCCCGGCGCCGGCCGTCCGGCCAAGCACTACGAGCCCACGGCCAGAGAGGTGTCCTTGCAGTTTCCGCAGCGTCGCTACGAGTTGCTCGCCGAGTTGCTGGTGCGAACGCTGGAGCGAATCGACCCGATCAGGGCCGGCGAGCTCGCCGAAGAGGTCGGTAGGGAGTACGGCCGCCAGCTGGCGGCCGACATGGGGGTGACATCGCATGACACGGACGGGACGATCTCGCTCGTCGTCCAGGCGATGCTCGGACTCGGCTTCGAGACGACGGGCAGCACCACCGACCAGAATCTGATCACATCGAGCTGCCCGTTCGCCGCTACGGCCGACGGGCACCAGGAGATCGTCTGCCGGCTCGACAAGGGCATCGTGCGCGGACTCGCCGGAGATGTTGCGATCTCGGTGGCGCTCACCCCACGCCGCACACCCGACGAGGTCTGTATCACCGAGTTCTGAGCCGCTGAGGATGTCCGGCCGCCCCGACGTGCCCTCCGGTCAGGACGGGGACCACTCCGCCACCAAGCGTGCCAGCGCCGCATCGTACAAATCCGTGCTCGAGTAGCCGAAATGCACCATGGGCTGCGGGAGTGGCTCACCGAGGACGATGGTGAGCGTCTCGGGATCGAGCTGCCTGATGCCGACGAAGCCCGGCGGAGGATTTGCTTCGAAGATCGGTCCGCCGATGAAATCGGTAGGGCGGTACAGATTGATCCAGCCGATCCGGCCGCCCTCGCTGAGGGACGTGGCGAGGTGGCGCAGCGTCGTCTCGTCGAAGTAGCGGTCGAAGAACCGCGTGTACAAGCGGCCGAGCGGGGAGCCATGGGTGAGCAGCGCACAGCTCCCGCGTTGGGCCGGCGACATAGTGGGAACGAGCAGCGCAGCCACGGCCACGACGGAGCCCTGGCTGTGCGCCGACAGCACGACCCTGCCCGCCGCATCGTGGATGGCGGCGACGCGATGCGCCAGCTGAGGTACCGCGCGCTCGCCGTAGGACGGAGGAGCGAAGGGATGAAACCAGCGCGGCCAGAAGGTGGCAACGTCCCACAGGATCCCGAGCCCGCGACGCAACCCGGCGGATCGCACCGAGCGATTCAGCAAGAACAACGCCACGATGGGGAGAAAGCTGAGCACGAGCGATGCCGGCTGCTGCCACCGCGGAAACACACTCTGCGCCGTGGCGACGTTGCCCCCTGCGCGCACGACCGCGATCACCACCGAGAGGACGAGTGCCAGCACCGCCAGCCCGATGATGGCGGCGACGTAGTCGGTCATCTTGGCGACCGCTCGGGCTCGCTGAATACGCCCGACCAACGATCTGACGAGTGGATCGGAAGGATCGGTCGCACTGCCCTGCCTCGCGTACTCGCCGGCGATCTGATCGATGGGCTCGCGCCGCCGCCACGCCAGGAACAGAAACCCGATCGTCACCATGAGGAGGACGCCGAGCACGATCACTGTGTTGACGGCGATGGCTCCGTTGACGTCGCTGTAGACGATCGACGCCTCGCGTCCTGATGCGTCCAGGGTTGCGAATTGCGATGCCGTGGTGGCATTGCCGAGAAGCCTGGCGAGTTGGACGAGACCGCCGGAGCCCACCGCTGTGTAGCCCATGACGCCGATGACCACCAGTGCCGCCGGGGCGAAGGCATTGAACAGACGCCGTGACGTGATCCCTCCGGGCTCACCGAGAGTGACCCACAGCCGCATCACTGCAAACAGCATGATGAGCAGCACGGTCACCCAGAACAACGGCCCGGCGAGTGTCCGGGCGAGCGGTGCCCGCCCCTGGTCGGCGATACCGCCGGCACCGAGTGCGATCACGAGTAGACCAGCCAAGGCACCCCCGGCCAGCAAGAACACCCCCCAATACCAGCGATCGCCGAGCACACCGAGCCAGCCGACCAAAACCGCGCAACCGGCGAGCAGGGCGATGAACGTCGGGGGATACAGCTCGATGTCGAGCCCGATGCCGACCAGAGTCTGGCTGAGTACGTGACCCGTGGTCGCCGTTGCCACGGCGGTATGGGCCAGACCGAGCCGATGGGCTACATGCGGGCTGTCCCAGAACCTGTCGTCCTGCAGACCAATGCGCAGAGCCGGATCGTGGAGGTCGCCGGGGCGGATGACGGGATTGCGCCGGTGGGCGAACGACTGGCTCCGCCGAGTCAGCCAGGCGACGAGTGAGATCGCTGCGATCGGGACCAGGGCGCCGATGACGAGGCGATTGCCCAACCCGCTTTGGGCAAAGTCGGTGCTGAGCGGCCAGGCGATGATCTTGCCCGATTCGGCACAAGGCCGCGAGCCGCATTGATAGGCCCACAGATCGATGGCGGCCACGGCTACGAAGAAGGTTGCTGTGGCTGTGAGAGCCAGCCCCGCCAGCCGCAGGGTCAGCACCCCCACCCGCTCGACCGCAGACACCGCTGGGGCAGCGCGCCTCTCCCCCATCCATCCGGCGAGGTTGACGAGGGCGTACGGAATGAGGAGGAGCCACAGCGCCCGTAGCGCCGAGCGGGATGTGAGCCCGCCCCATGAATACACCTCACGGCGGCGCGACGGTCCGGCAGTCGGAGGATGCGGTGCGGCAAAGAAACCGGCGGTGAGGTCGCCGGCCACCCATTCGGTGTATGGCACGTCGAGCACCTGCTCCGGCGAAGCGCCACCCACGCCGTGCACCACGAGCTCCGTGAGCCCACTCAGGTCGATGTCGTGTCGAACCCGCTTGGTGCGGTACACCACAGCTCCCTCCCTCCGCAAGGAGCATAGGGACGGGTATGGTCGTGACGATGCCACCAAGAGCCGCATTCGTCGTGGTCGCCGCCGGAGTTGGCCGTCGCTTCGGTCACTCGGGAGACAAGGTCTTCGCCGACCTCTCCGGACGCCCGATTCTGGTGTGGGCTCTCGACGCCGCTGCACGATCGGCAGCCGTTGGGCACGTGGTCATCGTGGCCAGAGAGAGCGAGCGCGAACGAGCTCGGGCCGTGGCGACGACATCGCTGCCGTCCCTGTCCCTGTCCGTCGTCGCCGGTGGGTCCACCAGGACCGAATCGGAGGCGGCGGGGTTGGAGGCACTGGCCGCACCGATCGGCGCCGGCGAGATCGAGGTGGTGGCGATCCATGACGCCGCACGCCCCTTCCTCACGGTCGCCTTGCTCGACTCCGTGATCGAGGCAGCCACACAGCACGGCGGTGCGCTTCCCGGGAGAGAGCCGACGGATGCGATATGGGATGTCACCGCCGACCCCCGCCCGCTCGACAAGCGGTCGCTGCGGAGCGTGCAGACCCCGCAGGCGTTTGCCGCGCGCCAGCTGCTCGATGCCCACCGGCGGGGACGGGCCGAGGGATACGACGGTGCGGACACCGCGGCCACCGTGGTGCGGTTCACGGCCATCACGCCCACCATCGTGCCGGCCGACCGGCGCAACCTGAAGATCACCTTCGGCAGCGACCTCGACATCGCCCACCGGCTCGCGGCGAGCTGGGGCGACGGGCGGTGGCTCGATTGAGCGGTCAGGCGTCGACCGTCGCCACCGCATCGAGAAGAGCCCGGATCTCCGCTGGAGAGCGGAGGCGATACCAAGCGAGGTGCTGCCAGGCCGGGTCGGTCATGAGCTGTGAGTACGTCTCGGCGTTCTCGGCGTACGACGACCATGCCCACAGGATTATGTTCTCCGCGGGCACGGTCTTGACGAGGTTGGACACCCGCTCCCGGTTGCCGTGCCACAGAGGACGCCGCACCAGGATCCTCCCCAGGGTGCGCCCCGAGACCCTGCGCATCACCTGCCACTTGGGGAGATCGAGCCACACGACCGTGTCGGCTCTGCCCCACACGATGGCGCGCACGATCGAGTAGTTTCCTTCGATCACCCAGCCGTCCTCGGCGGCGATCGCCGTCGTGTAGGAGCGGAATTCTGCATCGCTCATGGCGGTCCAGCCCGGCTGATGTCGCAAGGCGTCGAGCTCGACCGCGAGTACACCGAGATGCTCGGCGAGCTTGCGGCCGAATGTCGACTTGCCGGAGCCGCTGGTGCCCACCACCGCGACCCGCTTCACGAGAACAGGACCAGATCGCCCGGGGAGACGCCGGTGAGCACATAGCTGTCCGCATCGGGATTGCGGCCCGCAATGAGTCGCAGGAATGCCGCGAGAGTCGTCTCGCACCTCCCCATCGGGTCGCCGACGCCGAACTCGATGCGCCGGGCCCCCACGGTGACGGACAGCTGAGGTGCGCCGAGAGCGACGCTGCGCTCCACCACGAGATCGATGGCGTATTCGACCCCAGGCGAGATGTATGCGTCGTCGCGCCCCAAAGCCAGCCTGATGTCGCCGCCGTGCAGCCATTCGCCGAGCCCGAGCCCGTCGAGCCGGCCCCCGGCAGCATCGATTGCCTCAGCGGTGGTGCGATATCCCTCGGTGAGCTCGGAGATCAGCTGCGCCACCGGCCACTCCCGACGCGCCTCGACATCTGCCTGATTGTCCTCGGGGGTGAAGCGATGCACGGTCCCCGCACTCACATGATGCATGGCACCGCTGCAATGGGCGATGACGTCACGCACCGACCATCCGGGCAGCACGGTGGGCAGGTGGAAGTCGGCCTCGTCGAGCGTCCGTAGGATCGGCGGCAGCGCTTCGGCCTCCGCCAACAGCATCAACGCTGCCGGCCGCATCGTCGTTCTACCCCGCAGCCATGCGTCGCAGCACCATGTGGAGGATCCCGCCGTGGCGCAGATACTCGACCTCGACATCGGTGTCGCAGCGGCACACCGTCATGAACTCGATGCTGCTGCCGTCCGACCGGGTGGCGGTCACCGGGACGAGCTGGCGTGGTTGTAGATCGTCGGCGATGTCGATGGTGTACGTCTCGGTCCCATCGAGTCCGAGGCTGTCCGCCGACTCTCCCTCCATGAAGTTCAGCGGGAGCACGCCCATCATCACCAGATTGGAGCGATGGATGCGCTCCATGGTCTCGGAGATGGCAGCCTTCACGCCGAGCAGGAACGGTCCTTTGGCTGCCCAGTCACGTGAGCTACCCATGCCGTAGTCCTGGCCGGCGAGCACTACCAAGGGCACACCTTCTTCCTTGTAGTGCAGCGAAGCCTCGAAGACCGACTTGACCTCACCGTCGAGTAAGTCGGTGGTCCAGCCACCTTCGGTGCCCGGTGCCAGCTGGTTGCGGATGCGAACGTTGGCGAACGTCCCCCGTGTCATCACCCGATCGTTGCCTCTACGGGAGCCGTAGCTGTTGAACGCCGCCGGCTCCACACCGTGTGATACCAAATACTGTCCCGCCGGGGACTTCTCGGCGATCGACCCGGCAGGGCTGATGTGGTCGGTGGTGATCGAATCGCCGAGCTTGAGCAACACCCTCGCTCCGGTGATCGGTCGCAACGGTTGTGGCTCCGGACCAAGTTCGATGAAGAACGGTGGTTCCTGGATGTACGTGCTGTCCGGGTCCCACTCGAAGAGCGGGTTGGACGTCTCGGGCACCGCTCGCCACTCGTCCGAGCCGTGGTACACCGCGGCGTATTCGGTGTCGAACTGATCCGTGCGCACCGACTCGTTGACGATCGCGTCGATCTCGTCCTGGCTGGGCCAGATGTCGGCGAGGAACACATCGTTGCCGTCGCCGTCTTGGCCGATGGGATCGGAGGTGAGGTCGATGTCGACACTGCCGGCGAGCGCATACGCCACCACCAACGGTGGCGACGCCAGATAGTTGGCGCGCACGTCGGGCGAGATCCTTCCTTCGAAGTTGCGGTTGCCGGAGAGAACAGATGCGACCACCAAGTGGTTCTCGTGGATCGCCTGGGAGATCGGCGCCGGCAACGGACCCGAGTTGCCGATGCAGGTGGTGCATCCGTAGCCGACTGTGTAGAACCCGACCGCCTCGAGGTCCTCGGTGAGCCCGCTTTCGTCGAGATAGCGGGTGACCACCTTCGACCCGGGCGCCAGCGAGGTCTTGACCCAGGGCTTTCGAGTGAGACCGCGCTCGCGAGCCTTGCGGGCAATCAGACCGGCGCCAACCATCACTGCAGGATTGGACGTATTGGTGCACGACGTGATGGCGGCGATCACGACGTCGCCGTCCTCGAGGTCGAAGGTCTCCCCTTCCACCTCCACGGGCACCGGTCCGCTCGCCTCGGTCCCCTCGCGACGCAGACCGCTTTCGAGATCGTGGCGCCACTGACGTTGCATGTGCCCGAGGGCGATTCGATCCTGCGGACGGCGCGGCCCGGCGAGCGACGGCTCGACCGAGGACATGTCGAGCTCCAGCTCCGAGCTGTAGACGATGTGCCGGTCGTCGTCCCGCCACAGACCCTGCATCCGGCAGTATTGCTCGACCGTCTCGACGAGCTCCGCGAAGCGACCGGTGAGTCGGAGATAGCTCGTCGTCTGCTCGTCGACCGGAAAAAATCCGACCGTGGCACCGTATTCGGGACACATGTTGGCGATGGTCGCTCGATTGGCGACGGGCATGTCGGCCAGCCCGGGACCATGGAACT
>JBFISM010000054.1:0-21442 GCA_041608535.1 Acidimicrobiia bacterium | reverse complement strand
GAGAACCGCAAGATCCAGTATGCGATCCTCACCAGCGCAGCGTTGCGGGCCGGTCTGGAACCCGACCTGCTGGAGGAGGTCGGGTGGTGGCGCACCAACGACTACTGGCGATACGCCCTGTTCGCCGCCGTCGCGCTAATCCGGGCCGCCGCTGCACGACGAGGCATCCCGGTTCCACGACTCGCCGGCCAGCTCGCACAGCGCCACGGTGTCGCCGACCCATCATGACCGTTCGCACACCGTCAGATCAGGGCGCAGGCGAGGCGCATCTCGACACGACCGGTGTGGCCATCAGCTGACGCGCGGACCTTGGCCGTGGGGCGCAGGATGTTCTGGCCGGCAGTCCACGGCCGGTACGCTGGCGTCATGGAAAGGACGACGAGGGCTCTGGCGCAGACCCCTGCCGTGCCCGAGGATCTCGACGCAACGGACACCGAGAAGGCTTCGGGCTTGGTCGAGCTTCCACTCCACGTTCGGTGGAGTGGCCCATCGCGCGTCTATGACCTCGGGGACCGGAAGGATCGCGCCCGGGTGTACGAGCAGGTGCTGCGGGAGGGCAACGACGATGATGTGCGCCGATTCATTCGTGTCGATGACCTGATCGAGCTGTGGGATGAGTTGGTGCTGCCCCGGCACGTGCGGCGTGCGTGGGCAGACTGGCTCGAGCGGCATCGCGGTGTGTCCGTTCCTTGCTGACTCCGCTCCAGACCCGCCTGATCGAGATCATCACAGCCCTTCCTGAGGCCCGCGGATTTGCACTGGCCGGGGCGGGTGGGCTGATCGTGCACGGGGTCATCGAGCGGGCGACCCAGGATCTCGACTACTTCACGGCGCCGGGCGATGAGCGGGCGGTTGGGCGGCTTGGGGATGCCCTCGAGCGCGCCCTCGACGACGCGGGGGTCTCGCATCTCCGTCGGCGCGACCTCCCGACATTCGTGCGACTCGAGGTGGTCGCCGGCGAGGATCGTTGCGAGGTAGACCTCGCCTTCGACCATCGGGCGCTTCCACCGGAGGACAGCACGTATGGCCCGACCCTCGCCGTCGAGGAGCTCGCCGCAAACAAGGTTCTGGCGCTGTTCGACAGGGCTGAGGCGCGCGACTTTCTCGATCTCGATGCGCTCACGCAACGGTTCGAGCTGCGCAGGCTGCTCGCTCTGGCAGCGCAGAAGGACACGGGTTTCGACACCGCAGCGTTTCGCGACGCATTGCGTGCCTTCAGGCGTCTCACCCCCGAGGACTTCGGAATCCCGGTCCACGATCACGAGCACCTCGCCTCGAGGGTGGGTGGATGGATCGCTCAGCTCGATCGGGAGCTAGAGAGGAACTCGCCAGATCGAGGCCGCGGGCTGGATCGGTGACCGAGCAGGCCGGACCCATCGTGCCGGGGGCGCACCGAGACCGGGCGTGTCCGTCGTTTGTCCGTCGGAGTCCGTGAAATGTGGCAAAACGACGCAAGATGCCGGCAAGCGATGAGAGGTCTGAAACCCTTGTGCCGCAAGGGATATCCTCCGATTAGGTTGGCGCCCAACGCCTTGCCGAATCGGGGCGATCTTCGTTCGCAACGAAGGGGTCACGGGTTCAAATCCCGTCACCTCCACGGGTCATCCCTCGCTTCGATCACTTTTCATGATCGAAGCTCGCCACCGTGCATTGCTGCACCGGTTTCTGCCTCCGGGTTGTTGGGCGAGCTGACCTGGGAGGCCGAAGCGCTCGGTCGTTTGGTTGGTGGGGCGAGGGGTTCAAATCCCGTCACCTCCACGTTTCATTCCCCGGCCGACTTCGGCGGCTCCGCCGCCGAACAGACGCTGGTCGGCTCACGATTCGTCTCGCAGCCTGCGGGCGAAGCTCAACTCGTGGCCGTCGGGGTCGCGCAGGTGGAAGTAGCGCTCACCCCAGCCGGCATCGCGAGGTGGTGCGTCGGGTGTCAGCCCCGAGGTCACCGCACGCCTGTGGAAGGCGTCGACATCGGAGACGTGCAGAATGACTCTGCCCCATCCGTGGACCGGCGGTGAGTCGGCGAGCATCAGATTGAGGAACTGATCGCCGATTCGCAGGCTCGAGAAGGCCGCCCGCTCGTCGCCGTACGCCACATCGAAACCCATGGTCCGGTAGAAAGCCAGTGACCGACCCATGTCGGAAACGTGCAGCGTGACGGCGTTGATGGAGCGGATGAACGGGGGCATCGGGAGCGAGGGTATCGCCCATCTACGCACTCCTGGGTGTTCCCGCCCGGTGCCTGGTCAGCGGAGCTCGCCGATGGTGCCGTACCCAAGCTGGTGTACTGTCGCATCGCTCGGGAACCACCGAGCGTGCGGCATCGTCAAAGCGACATGAGGCTTCGAATCCTTCTCTCTGCGTTGTTGAGCATGGCTCTGCTGGCTGCCGCTTGTGGCGACGGCGGCGACACAGCGACTCCACCCACCTCGGACGACACCTCCGGAGATTCCACGACCTCGCTGCCCGGGGACTCGCCGAGCCCGTCCGTGGCGCTGATCTCCGATGCGGCCCGCCAGCCGGCCGACTCCGACGCACCGCAGCGGGAGACGGCTGCAGCCTTCAACCGTGTTGGCTATGCGCTGCTCGCTGAGGAACCTGTCGATGAGAATATCGTGTTCAGCCCGTCCAGCATCGCTCATGCGCTGCTGATGGCGAGGGCCGCCGCCGACGATGCCACGGCGGCGGCCATCGATGCGTTCTTCGCCTGGCCCGACGGCATGGCGGCCCACGACGGCTGGAACGCCATCGACCAGGCGATCGCTGCAGCGGCATCGGCAGAGGACGAGGTCACCGTGGCCATCGCCGATCGGTTGTGGCCTCGGCGCGATGTCACCCCGGACCAGGAGTGGCTCGATCTGCTTGCGTCACATCACGGCGCCGACACGGTTGCGCTGGACTTCGCCGGGGATCCGGTTGGGAGTCGCAACACCATCAACGACTGGGTCGCGGAACAGACCGAAGAGCTCATTCCCGAGCTGCTCCCTGAAGGCTTCATCCAACCGCAGATGGTGCTCGTCCTCACGGATGCGCTGTATTTCAAGGCGCAGTGGCAGACCGTCTTCGGCAAAAATCCGACCGGGCCGGGGACGTTCACCAAGCTCGATGGGAGCACCGTCACTGCAGAGTTCATGCGCGAGCTCGGATTGGGCGATATGCGCGGCTCCGGGGACGGGTACGTGGGGGCAGAGATTCCTTACCGGGGGAACGAGTTCTCGATGCTCGTGATCGTGCCGGACGAGGGACGCTTCGAGGAGATCCGCAACCGCCTCGATGGGGATCTGCTCGCCGAGATCGACGGCACGTTCACGACGGGACCGTACGAGTTGCTCCTGCCGAAGTGGGAAGACGACAGTGCCATCGACCTGCTGGGTTTCCTCGAGCAGATCGGTGCTGCACCGGGTTCGTATCCGGCCATCAGCCCTGATGCGTTCCTCGGCGCCGCCGTCCACGCTGCCGACATCGCCGTGGATGAGTGGGGCACCGTGGCTGCGGCCGCAACCGCTCTCGGCTTCCTCGAGTCGGCGCCACCGGCACCCGAGCTGGTCGTTGCTGCGGACAGGCCGTTCTTCTACCTGATCCGCCACCGCGACTCGGGTCTGGTGTTGTTCATGGGACAAGTCACGGACCCGACCGCTTCGTGACTCACGGTTGCTCGATGCGGCCGTCGGTATGGACGACGGTGTGCGCTTGGTCGGCGAGCTCGGCGAACCCCGTTCCGACCTCGATCAGCGGGCAGGAGCGATCCGGATACAGCTCGCGTGCGGCCAGCGCCCCAACGATGAGGATCGGATCCAACTCGCCCATCACCAACGCAGCCGGGGACGTGCCGGCGCGGATGCACTCGGCGAGCACTGCGGATCCACCAGACGATCCCCGCCCGTATGGGATCACGACGACCTTCCCGGCGATGCTGCTACCCGCCTGCGGGTGATGTTCGTCGATGATGGTCCCCGTCGCCGGGTCGACCCCACCCCACAAGCTCAGCGGCTCTGTGAGCACCAGGCTCTCCGCTTCCGCGGCGCCTGCCACGTGCGGGATGCCACTGAGGATCATGTCCAGCTTCGATCGTCATGCACCACGGCCCCGGCGACTGCGGATTCGACACAGTCGTAGACCGACCCGAACACCGCCTCGACTCCGATGTTGCCGGGGGCGTAGTACGCCCACTTCGCCGAGTCGGTCATGGCTACACCATCGTCCACTTCGAGGATGGGCGTCAGATACGTGCAGGTGTCGGTCACGAAGATGACACCGAGAGCCGTCAGCTCTTGGGCATCGGGACACGCTGCCAGCACGTCCCGGCCGGTGTTCACGTAGAACCGGATGGATTCGTGGATCGACCTCCCGTCGAGCAGCTCGGCGAGCCGAACGATCTGCTCCCGCGAGTAATGGGGCGTTCCGACGCTGACCGACCGCAGCCGAGTCCGACCAGCAGCGGTGGCCAGGCGGCGACGCGTCTGCCGCAGCGCATCCATCGTGACGTCGCGGCGACGGATGTCCGCACCTCCTGTGGCGGTGGGCAGGGTGGCAGCTTCGGGGGTGACGCCGACGACGTGGATGAGCGCCACCGCTCCCGAAGTCGCCGCCGCCGCACCCATGATCTTCAGCTGATCCTCGCTCGCCTGATCGATCCCGGTGATCACCGGAACGCTGCGGCCGGCATCGGCTCCTATGAGTAGTCCCAGCAGGGCGAAGAAGTGTTCGGTGGTCCGTACCTCCTCGGGTATGGCGGACACGTCGTAGCGGACTCCGCCCGCTCGGTTCTCACTGAGATACATGCCGAACTCGGGTACCCGCCCCGTCACGGCCGCTGCGATGTCGATGAAGTCGCCGAAGCGCTCCGTATGCGCCCCCAGCACCGAGTTGGCGAACACCACCGCATTCGACTCCGCCCACGCCACTCGATCACCCACCTGCGGACGCTCTGCCAGCTGATACGGAGCGCACGTCCACGTAGGCGTGCACCCCATGTCCTCGTAGGCCTGCATCGTGCTGCGCGCAGCAGTGCGGGTCTCGTCGTCGGTACGAATCAGCTCCGGGTGGAGAAGATCCAGTGACGACACGTTGAGCGTGGTCCGCACCGCCACCCGCCCCCCGAGATCGCGCATCTTTGCGGCGAAATCGAGGCTCGCCCGACCCACGTAGAGGGCTCCGTCGATGTGTGCGGCCGAAATGTCTATCAGGCGGTGAGCGCCGACCGCCTCGCCGAGTCCCGAGACCAGTCGCATCGCCATCGCCACCGCCGGGCCATGTGCTCCCTCGAGCATGATTCGGTCGCGGTCCGTCAGCTCCATGGCTCGAGAAGCTAGCGGTGCGCTCTCGTGCACCCCGGCAAGGCTGCGAGACTGAAGATCGTGGGGTTCACCAAGGAACAGCTCGAGACCTACCGTGATGCCGCGGTACCCGACCTGATCGGTCCCGGGCTGCGGCTCCTCTTCGTCGGCATCAATCCGGGTCTGTGGACTGCCGCGACCCAGACGCATTTTGCGCACCCGGGGAACAGGTTCTATCCGGCACTGACTGCCAGCGGGCTCATCGAGCGCGAAATCGATCGCACCACAGGATTCACAGACGACGATCGGAGCTATCTGATTGCCCGGGGCATCGGCATCACCAATCTGGTGAATCGGGCGACGGTGCGGGCCAGCGAGCTTGCTGTCGAGGAGCTGCGTCGCGGTGCGCAGCGGCTGCGATCGCTGGTGCGCTCACGAGAGCCGAAGGTCGTTGCGGTGGCCGGGGTGACCGCATACCGCACGGCCTTCTCGAACCGGAATGCGGCACTCGGTCGCCAACCGGAAGGACTCGAAGACGCCGAGCTGTGGGTGGTGCCCAATCCCAGCGGTCTCAACGCCCATGAGACCACCGCCTCGCTCGCCGAGTGGTACCGCAAGGCCGGGGTGGCAGCCGGGATCGTGCCGGAATGAGGTTCGACCACCACATCACGTTTCTCCCGGTGGCTGATCTCGAGCGGGCAACGGAGTTCTACGGAGGGGCGCTCGGGCTACCGCTTCTGGTGGACCAAGGAGACTGTCGTATCTTCGAGGTCGCGGCCGGTTCCGCGATCGGCATCTGCCGGCGGCGCGGACGGGGAGACATGACGGGTCTGATGGTGACCCTGGTCACGGATGATGTCGATGGCTGGCATCGCCGCCTCGTCGCTGCCGGCGTACCTTGTGACCGCTCCCCGGCCCGCAACGAGCAGTACTCGATCTATCAGGCGCTCTATCGAGATCCCGACGGTCACGTCATCGAGATACAGCGCTTCGAAGATCCGGCGTGGACCACCGCAGGGCACCGCACTCAGTAGCGGGCCAGCTTCCGTGCTGCGTCTGCGATCTTCTTCGCACTCGGCCGGTAGGCCGCTTCCAACGGAGGGCTGAACGGTGCGGGCGTGTCGAGGGCGCCCAGCCGCACCGGAGCTGCATCGAGGTCGTCGAAGCACTGCTCGCTGACCTCGGCAACCACTTCGGCGCCGACCCCGGCGAGCCGGTTGGCCGAATGGACGACCACGACCTTGCCGGTTTTGCGCACGGTGGCGAAGATCGCATCCCAATCGAGGGGTTTGATCGTGCGAAGGTCGAGGACCTCGATGTCGAAACCCTCCTCCTCCAGCTCGGCGGCCGCAGTCAGCGACTCCTGGACCTGGGTCCCGTAGGTGACGATCGACAGATCCGATCCCTCCCGGACGACGTTGGCAACACCGATCGGAACCTGCTCCGGCGCCTCGGGGACCTCGCCCTTGAGCGAGCGGTAGAGCGGTTTCGACTCGAAGTAGATCACCGGGTTCGGGTCGGCGATGGCCGCAAGCAGCAGTCCTTTCGCATCTGCCGGGGTCCCCGGCGCCACCACCTTGAGCCCCGGTGTGTGCACGAACCAGGCCTCCGGGTTCTGGCTGTGAAACGGTCCGCTCGAGATTCCACCGTCGCTGGGGGCGCGAATCACCCACGGAACGGGTGCGCCCCAGCGATAGTGATTGGTTGCGGCGAACTGGACGATGCTGTCGAACGCTGTCGAGATGAAATCGGCGAATTGCATCTCGACCACCGGGCGCAGACCCATCAGCGCCATCCCGGTGGCCATCCCGACGAAGCTCAGCTCGGACAGCGGTGTGTTGCGCACCCGATCGTCGCCGAACTCGTCGGCGAGCCCGGCCGTCACCTTGAAGGCACCGCCGAACTCGCCGCCGACGTCCTCCCCAATCACACAAACCGACCCGTCGGCGAGCATCGCCGTCCGCAGACCCTCCCGGATCGCCTCGAGGTAAGTCATCCTGCGGTCGGGGCTGCGCTCCACCTCGCTGAACCCGAAGTTCTCGCCGGTCATGTGGCGTACACCCCTTCGAGCACGGTCTCCGGGTCGGGGAGCGGCGCCTCGAGGGCCGCCTTGACGGCAGTCTCGATCCGCGTGTACGCATCCGAGTCGATCTTGGCCAGCCGTAGCGGATCGACCCCCAGCTCGATGAGCCGGGCTCCGTACCGGCTGATTGGGTCCTTTGCCTCCCACTCGGCCAGGAGCTCGTCGGGAACGTATTCCGCTCCGTCGTGAATGGCGTGACCCAGCATGCGCATCGTCTTCGCCTCGATGAGCGAAGGACCGCCACCGCTGCGGGCCCGCGCCACGGCGCGGGCGGTCGCCGCAACCACCTGCTCGACGTCATTGCCGTCGACGGTGGTCCCCGGCATCCCGTAGCTCGCCGCCCGGCCGGCGATGTCCGGCACGCGCATCTGTTGCTCCAGCGGAGTCGAGTAGGCGTATTGGTTGTTCTCCACGATCAGGACGAACGGCGCCTGGTAGACCGACGCCATGTTGAGCGTCTCGTGGAATCCCCCGCTGCTGGTCCCCCCGTCGCCAACAAAGGTGAGGGCGACCCGCGGCTCCTGCCGCTGTTTGAACGCCATGGCTGCTCCCAGGGCGACGGGAAGCGACATGGGGAGGTGGGATACGAATCCGATGATCCCGAGCGAGAGATCACCCAAGCCGTGCAGGTTGGCGTCACGACCACCAGTGACCCCGGTAGCCCTGCCCAGC
The DNA here is from genome assembly GCA_041608535.1 of Acidimicrobiia bacterium. Classification (GTDB taxonomy): domain Bacteria; phylum Actinomycetota; class Acidimicrobiia; order Spongiisociales; family UBA5794; genus JBFISM01. The sequence continues at coordinate 13,417 of JBFISM010000054.1, read as the reverse complement.
AGGTTGCAGAAGATGCGCTCGGGCGTCATCCCGCGCACCAGATACGCACCGAGATCGCGATGCATGGGTGCGATGACATCACGGTCGGCCAGGGCCCACGCCGCACCGACGGCGATCGCCTCGTGTCCGCGACCGCTGAAGGTTCCGCCGACACCGCGTCCCTGCTTCCACATGGCCACCATGCGGTCATCGAATGTGCGGGTCAGTCGCATCCAGGAGTAGAGCTCGATCCGGTCCGCAGGATCGAGGGTGGGGGTCCCATCCATCGGCGGCAATGGTACTCGTTGGGAACCATCCGGCACCGGGTGCGGAGCCGGTAGCCTGCGCGGCCATGCACGCCCGTTGCCGGTCCGTCTCCGCCGTGGCGCTGGTCTTTGCAGTAGCCGCAGCCGCGTGCTCCAGTAGCGGGGAGCCGGCACCGACCGCATCCACCACGACGTCGACCACTCTCATCGAGCTGGATCTGGAGCCGGCGACGGCTGCCGTGGTGAGCTTCGGTGACGATGTCCCCGGCTCGAGGCACGACGAGCTGACCGAATGGGTGGCCGATCTTCGCGGGGCGGCTGAACTGGTCCGTGGCCTGCGATTCCTCGATGAGCCGGAGATCCGTTTTCTGAGCCGTGAAGCGGCAGATGAGCTGTGGGAACTACGTCAGCAGAGGGCCATCGACCCCTCCGACCTCGCAGTCGACACTCGGTTTCTCCAACTGCTGGGCGTGCTCGATCCGCAGCAGAGTCTGCGCGCCATCATCGCACCGGCGTTCGAGACCGCACCGGCTGGGTTCTTCGACACCGTCGAGAACCAGATCGTGATATCGACGCCGAGCGAGGAGCCGACTCCGACCGAGGGGGCTGCCGCGGTCGCTGCCATCGTCGTGGGGTTGACCGACCAGTATCACCGGCACAGCGAGCGGATCGCCGGGTTCCAGACCGAGGCTCTGCTCGACGAGGCCGATGCGCTGCGAGGCCTCGTCGCCGCCGACGCAGCGTATTTCTCGCTCATCTATGCGCAGGAAGTAGGCGCCGTGGTGGATGGTGCGCCGGTCGCCTCCCTGCCGGCTCGAGTACCGGCGGCGGTGGCCGACGTGCTTGCATTTCCCTACGAGGCCGGGATCGAGTTCGTCCGCACGGTCGTCGAGAGTGGTGGTATCGCTGGGCTGGATCGGGCCTATGGCGTTGCGCCGCTGACCACCGAGGATCTGCTGCATCCGGAGCGCTGGGGACTACACGATCCGCATGACCCCGTTGGACCGAGCCCGCTAGCGCTGACCGGTTATCGCTTGCATCGCACCGGGACTCTCGGGGAGCTGGGGCTCCGGGTGTTGCTCGCCGAAGCGCAAACGCCTGGGCTGGTGCGGCAAGCTGTCGATGGCTGGGGCGCCGACCACTTCGCTACGTTCACCTCCGGCAACGACGTGGCGTGGGTCTACCTGTACCGGGGCGACAGTGTCGAAGACACCGTGGAGGTGGCGCAGGCGTTCCTCGATCTCGCTGCAGGGGCGATGAATCTCAACGAACCCGTCGCCGTCGGTGGGGGAGTCGAGATCTCGGGCCCTCGGCTCGAGGAGGGCGAGGAAGCGCCGACGGAACCGCGCGGACCCTACGTGTTCGTCGACAGGGATGGCGATGGTCTCGTCGTCGTGATTGCACACCAGATCGACGCCGGGCGCAGGCTGGCGGCCTCGGTCGAGATTCCCTGATCGGTCCGGTCACACAGTCCGCATCAGCGCGCTCGTCTTGAGACGATGCCTCGCCGTCCGGATGATGTGCCGTGAGCGTTCGCAGACGCGACGGGGTCGAAGAGATGTGGGTGAAGAACGGAAACGTGCGAACTCAGCCGCGGCCGGCGTTCGGGCGGCGGCCGTGGTTCGCTTTGCTCCGACGAGCGCGCAGCTTTCTCCGTTTTGCCTTGGCCATGGGAAACAGGATACCAGGTCGCGGTGATGAGCCGGGACTGCTACAGATCCGAGACGGTGCGGGGCGGTGGCGTCCCGTGATGCCCTGCGTGACGTTGGTCTCCCGCTGGCGTGGGCTGCGGCCGGCCCCGTTTGGTCTGGGCGCTCTCATCGGGGGTGACGCAGTACACGGTTTCGGCATGGTGGTGCCGGTTGCCGTCGTCGCCGTCGACGAGACGGGAATGGTCATGGAGGTGAGGCGCTTGAGGCCGGGCGCTCGGGTCGACATCCCGGGAGCCGGCTGGCTCCTCGAGATCCCGGTCGAGTGGCCTGCTCCAACGGTAGGTGTCCCCCTGGCTGTCCGACCTATGCTCGACCGGTGCCCGGCCGGTTGATCATGTGCGCAACGCCCATCGGCAATCTCGCCGACGCTCCGCCACGGCTTGGCGAGGCATTGCGCAGCGCCGATCTGGTGTACGCCGAGGACACCCGTCGCACGGCCACGCTGCTGCGGCATCTCGGCGTGAGGGTGCCGGTGCGGTCGTATTTCGCCGGCAACGAGGCACATCGCAGCCACGAGCTGGCCGCCCGGTTGCGCGACGGGAGGACCATTGCGCTCGTCACCGATGCGGGAACCCCGGCCATCTCCGATCCGGGAGTGAGTGCCGTGGCCGCTGCTCGGGAAGCGGAGGCGGACGTGACGGTGATCCCGGGCCCATCGGCGGTCACCGCGGCGCTTGCCGTCAGCGGGCTGGGAGCGGATCGATTCGTGTTCGAGGGATTCCTCCCGAGGAAGGGCAAGGAACGGAAGCAGCGCCTGGCGAACCTCGCCGGCGAGGAGCGCACCATCGTCGTGTTCGCGGCGCCGCAGCGACTCGCCGTCGATCTGGTGGATCTGGCCGACGCGCTCGGCGATCGTCCGCTCGTGGTCTGCCGAGAGCTCACCAAGCTCCACGAGGAGATCGAGTACACCACGCTGGCAGAAGCCGCCGCGGGCTCGCCGCCGAGTTCGGTGCGCGGAGAGTTCACACTCGTCATCGCCGGTGTCCCGGCGACTCCTGGGAACATGGACGATGCGCTGCGCCAGGTGACGGAGGAGATGGCCGCAGGTACTCCGCTGTCCGCAGCGGTGCGCAACGCTGCGGCGGCTCACGGAGTGCGGCGGCGCACCCTGTATGACCTCGCCCTCCGCTCACAGGCGGACGGCTGAGAGGCGATCCGGCTCGTGCTGCGGCCGTCGCCAGCAAGCTGGACGCGTTGAGCTCACCCTCGATCGTCGATCCAGGATGTGCCGAGGCCGGCTTGCCTACCGGTACGGCCTCAGCCGCTCAGCTCACCTCGGCAGGAGTTACAAACACCACGGCCCTTGAAGTTCGAGACCTCATCCGTGGAACCGCAGAACACGCACACGGCTTCGAGCTTTCGGATCACGATTGCGTCGTTCTCCACCGATATCGCGAGTTCGTCCCCCTCATGAATGTTGAAGAGCCGCCGTGTCTCGGCGGGTACGACGATGCGCCCGAGATCGTCGATCTTCCGTACCATTCCTATGTTCACGCGCTCCCATCCCACATAGAGTCTTTGACGGCGTGCGTCCCCCAAACCGTCGTGTGCCTAATGACGCCAGTGTAGCGCTGGTACAATGCCCGGCCGTGCTCGCTTCCTCTTCCCGTGGTGGATGATCTGATGGCCGCGCCCCCCCATCCAACCAAGGTCCTCGTAGCGGTCGCTTGGCCGTATGCCAGCGGGTCGCGCCATCTCGGTCATCTCGCCGGGGCGTACCTCCCGGCCGACATCTATGCGCGTTTTCAACGTGCGATCGGCAACGACGTGCTGATGGTGTCTGGTTCCGACGTGCACGGCACTCCCATCACGGTGCGGGCCGAGGAGGAAGGCGTCGAGCCGCAGGTCATCGTCGACCGCTACCACCACGAGTTCCAGCGCAACTGGGACGACCTCGGGTTCGACTGGGATCTGTTCACGACCACCGGAACCCCGAATCATCATGCCGTCACCCAGGACGTCTTTCTCAGGCTCTACGAGAAGGGACACATCGACAAGCGGACATCGCAGCAGTTCTACGACCCGGAGGCAGAGCGCTTTCTTCCGGACCGCTATGTCTATGGCACCTGCCCTCACTGCGGCTACGGCGATGCCCGTGGCGACCAGTGTGACAACTGCGGCCGCACTCTCGATCCAATCGATCTGATCGATCCGCGCTCCCGGTTGAGCGGCGCCACCCCGGAGCAACGCTCGACAGAGCACTTCTACCTGCGGCTGTCCGACTTTGCGGAGCCGCTCAAGACGTGGCTCGAGACCCGGGAAGGATGGCGCAAGCACGTGACCAACTTCTCCCTCGGCTGGATCGAGGAGGGATTGCACGACCGGGCCATCACGAGGGACATCGACTGGGGTGTCGAGATCCCCGTCCCCGGTCTGGGACCGGGCAAACGCATCTATGTCTGGTTCGACGCCGTGATCGGTTATCTGTCCGCCGCCAAGGAATGGGCCCAGATCCAGGGAACGCCGGAGCGTTGGCGCGAATGGTGGGAAAACGACGACGCCGAGCACGTGTACTTCGTCGGGAAAGACAACGTGCCGTTCCACGCCATCATCTGGCCGGCGATGCTCATGGGCTACGGCCGTCTCCAACTACCCACCAACATCCCGGCCAATCAGTACGTGACCTTCAAGGGGGGCAAGGCGTCGGCCAGCCGGGGGATCGGGCTCACCATCCCCGAAGCTCTCGAGGTCTTCGAGCCGGATGCCATCCGCTACGCAATGGCGGCCAACCTCCCCGAGAACTCCGATGTGGACATCACGGAGGAGGAGCTGGTGCGGCGGATCAACGAGGAGCTGGTTGCGACGTGGGGCAATCTGGTCAACCGGGTCGTGTCGATGACGCATCGGTATTTCGACGGGGTGGTGCAAGCCGTCGTCGATCCGGATGGTGTCGACGACAAATTGAGTGCCGGGGTAGCGTCCCGGCTGGCAGAGGCACACGCAGCGATGAGCGAGGTGCGCTTGCGCCAGGGCCTGCAGGTGCTGATGAGCGGAGCCCAGGACGTCAACGTATACCTCTCCGAGCGGGAACCGTGGCAGACGGCGAAGAACGACCTCGTTCGGACGGGGACGACGCTGGCCGTGGCCGCCGAGGCGATCGGTGTACTCGCAACCGGATTGGCCCCATACCTGCCGACGACTTCGCGGGCGATCCTCGACGCCTTTGGAATGGACACGGATGCAAGACAGCCGGCGTGGGGAGTGGCGCAGGTGGCGGCGGGAACCGAGCTCGCCGACCTGCAACCACTTTTCAGCAAAGCCGAGCTGCCGGCCGGCGAGTGACGGAGCCGGCGGTACACCCCTCCCGAGCGCTGACGTGGGTCGACACGCACTGTCACTTGTTCTTCACCGACCGCAACCCGCAGCGGCTCATCGAACGGGCGAGCAGAGCAGGGGTCGAGTGGCTCGTGGTACCGGGGATCGACGAGGCGACATCTGTGGCCGCCCGTGATCTGGCATTGCGGTTCCCGGACATGGCGCTGTGGACCGCAGGTCTGCACCCCCACGAAGCGTCCCGCTGGCCGGAGGCCGGCGATGTCATCGCAGGTCTGGCTGCCGATGCGGCGGCCGTGGGCGAGTGCGGGCTCGACTACTACCGCAACCTGTCACGACGAGATGAGCAACGTATCGCGTTTCGCCACCAGCTCGAGCTGGCTGCGGCGCTGGGCAAGCCGGTGATCATCCACTGTCGCGATGCCTTCGCCGACGTTCACGCCGAGCTCGAGGCCATCCAGCTTGGCGAGCTTGCGGTGCTGCATTGTTGGACGGGCGGCACCCGGTGGACCAAGCGCTTCGCCGAGTTGGGAGTCACGTTCTCCTATGCCGGGCCGCTGACGTTCGACACAGGAGAGACGGTGCGGCTCGGAGCCAAGCACGCCCCACCCGACCGAACCATGGTCGAGACCGACACGCCCTATCTGACGCCGCCACCCCATCGTCACGAGCTCAACGAGCCCGCCAACGTCGCCATCGTCGGCGCAGTGCTCGCGGAGGTGTGGGGAATGGACTCCGCAGAAGTCTCCTCCCGAACCACAGGCACCGCCCGCCGGATCTTCGGTGGACCCCGGTCATGAGTGGTGCACAGGGGCGGGCAGCGATTCGCACCTTGCTCGACAAGCACGGCCATCGACCGAACAAGCAGCTCGGTCAACACTTTCTCGCCGACCCCAACACCATCGAGCGCATAGTTGCGCTGGCCGAGATCGGTCCCGGTGATCGGGTGGTCGAGGTTGGTGCGGGTACAGGGACCCTCACCCTGGCGCTGGCCGCCACCGGCGCCGCGGTGGTGGCCTACGAGGTGGACGAGCATCTGCGTCCCGTGCTCACGGAGGCGCTTGCCGGCGTCGACGTCGATCTCCGTTTCGCCGACGTCACCGCCGTCGATCTCGTGGCCGAGTTGGGCGATGGACCGTGGACCATGGTCGCCAACCTGCCCTACAACGTGGGTACGCCGCTGCTGCTCGAGGCGCTGCGCGCCGCGCCGAACCTCACCCGCTTCGTCGTCATGGTGCAACGCGAAGTCGCGGCTCGGCTCTCTGCCGGACCCGGTTCCAAGCGATACGGATTCCCCTCGGTGGTGGTCGGGTTGCGGAGTCGAGTGAGGAGCTCGTTCCCAGTAGGGCGCAGCGTGTTTCTTCCTCCACCCGATGTCGACTCTGCAGTGATCGAGATCGTGAGGGTGACACCACATCGTCTGGTCGACGCGGCAGAGCGGCTGGCCGGCGCCGCCTTTGGCCAGCGCCGCAAGATGTTGCGTCGCTCCCTCGCCACGGTGTTGCCGGATCCGCTTGCGGTGCTGGGTCGGGCCGGCATCGACCCCACGAGCCGAGCTGAGGATCTGCCGCCGGAGGCGTACCTCGAGATCGCCGAGGCAGCGGAGCAACCGTGATCCACATAGCTGCCCACGCCAAGGTCAATTTCGCACTGCACGTTGGATCGGTGCGCAGTGACGGCTACCACCCGGTGCGAGGCTTGTTCCAGTCGGTATCGCTGCGCGACGAGCTGGAGCTGGTCGGCGGCACCGCTGAGCCCGGCATCGTGGGCTGGGAGGGAGAAGCCGTGCCCGATGACGAGGACAACCTCGCATGGCGGGCGGTGTGCGCCGTGCTCGAGCAGACCGGAGTGTCCCGAGCGTTCCGACTTCGCTTGCGCAAACGCATCCCGGTCGCAGCCGGGCTGGGTGGGGGCAGCGCCGATGCGGCAGCCGCACTGGTCGCAACCGCGATGTCGCTGGGACTCCCCATCGACGACGTGCTCCCACTGGCGCCGACGCTCGGGTCTGACGTGCCGTTCTGCACCACCGGTGGCTCAGCGATCGTGGAGGGGCGCGGTGAGCGGGTAACCCATGTGCCACCACTGGACGGGTTCGCCCTGGCGATGGTCGTCCCCCCGTTCGAGCTGTCCACTGCAGACGTCTTCGCTGCGTGGGACCGGCTCGACGCACCGCACGGCCCCGAGATCGGCGGCGCCGACCTGCCGCCTGCAGTGCGGGATTACGCACCGCTGCGCAACGATCTCCACCCGGCGGCGGTTGCGTTGACCCCCGAGCTCGACGACTGGAGAGCAACCCTGGCCGCCACCTGGCAGCGTCCGGTGGCTCTGTCCGGTAGCGGTCCGGCGCTCTATGGCTTCTTCGTGGACGACGACGAAGCGCACGCGGCGGTCGCTCAGGTGCCGGCCGGAGTGCGCGGCGTGGCAGTGATGCGCCCGCTCCCGGCGGGTTGGGAGGTTCTCGCCTGAATGGTGCGCAGGTCGCCACCCCGGATACAGTCCTGACATGTCAACCAAGCAAGCTGCCGAGGCAGCATTCTCATCCGTGGAGCCCGTCCTCCGGGCGACATCACAGTGGATGTACGAGAATCCCGAGCTGGCGTACGAGGAGTACGAGTCCTCGGCGTGGCTCAGCGGCCTCCTCGCCGAGAGGGGCTTTGCCGTCACGTATCCGGCGTACGGTCTCGACACGGCCTTCGAGGCCACAGTCGGTTCGGCCGGCCCCCGAGTGGTCATCTGCTGCGAGTACGACGCCCTGCCCAAGGTGGGGCATGCCTGCGGGCACAACATCATCGCCACGGCGGCGCTCGGCGCCGGGATCGCCGTTGCCGGGCTCGTCGACCAGCTCGGTGTCCGCATCACGGTGCTGGGAACGCCCGCCGAGGAAGGTGGCGGGGGCAAGGTGGATCTCATCAACGCCGGGGCATTCGAGGATGCGGCAGCGGCCATGATGGTGCATCCGGGGCCGGACGATCAGCTGGATCCCTCCTTCCAGGCGAACCACAGCATCTCCGTCGAGTACTTCGGCAAAGACTCCCATGCGGCGTATGCGCCGTGGGACGGTGTCAACGCACTCGATGCGTTCGTCAACGCCTACATGAACGTGGCCACCTTGCGTCAGTCGCTGCTGGCGGGAGATCGGGTGCACTGCATGGTGAACCACGGCGGAGACGCCTCAAACATCATTGCGTCCTACACGAAGTCGACGTGGGGGATTCGCTCCGCCGACAGCGAGCGTCTCGAGGTGCTGGTGCCGAAGGTCATGGCGTGCTTCGATGCCGCCGCGCTGTCCACGGGATGCCGGCTCGAGGTCAACACGGTGGCCCACCCCTATCTGAACATGGTGAACAACCCGGTCATGACGTCGTTGTTTGCGGCCAACTCCGAGTCGTTGGGACGACCGATGCCGACGGAAGCCGAGACGGGCGGACCGAGCGGCGGTTCATCTGACATGGGCAACGTGTCGCAGGTGGTGCCGGCGATCCATCCCGGCATCGGCATCGAGACCAACGGAGCCGTGAATCATCAACCCGAGTTCGCCGCGGCGACGATCACCCCGTCCGGCCATCAGGCGCTGCGTGACGGAGCGCTCGCCATGGCGTACACCATCATCGACATGGCGGAGCAGGACGTCTGGGCTCGGCTCTGACCCGAAGGTCCCCGTGCCGAAGCGGCCTCAGGAGTCGAAGACGGCGAGCACGTCCAGGTTCTCGTACTTCGGCTCGCCTGAGATGAGGTCGAGCAGCTTCTCCGCCCACTCCTGCGTCTCCGGCCGGTCGTTGTTCTTCTGGGCGAGCTCCCATGACTCGAAGTCGGCCTGGATGACGAATCTGCCCGGCTTGTCGCGGAACGCCAGCAACTTCGCTCCGGTGAAACCGGGGGCGGTGCCTGCTTGCGAAGCGTGCCAGTCGTGCAGCAGGTCTCCGAGAGCGGCGGCATCGTCTGCATAGACGACGATGTGCTGGCTGAACTTCATCCATCCTCCTTCAGGAGCTTGCGACCGAGCCTACGCAGTGGAAGCGGGCGGTGACGCCGCACCTCCAGGTCGATGTTCAGCCGATGATCGGCCGCCCTGGCCATTCCTGTTTTGCTCGATGGAAGAAGCGCGATCCAGGTACGCTACGCAGGCTGCGACGACTTGGAGGCCTGTGACGCAAGTTCAACCTGTGCTTCAGGTGAATGATCTGACGACCCAGTTCGACACGCAGGACGGGGTCGTCCATGCGGTCAACGGTGTGAGCTTCGACGTCCGTTCTGGCGAGTTTCTCGGGGTCGTCGGGGAGAGTGGCTCGGGCAAGAGCGTCACCATGATGTCGCTGCTGCGTCTCATCCCGATGCCACCCGGTGAGATCGTCAAAGGAGAGGCGATCTATGCGGGGAAGGACTTGCTCAAGATCGACGTCGAAGAGCTCCGCACGATTCGCGGCGGGCGCATCGGCTTCATCTTTCAGGACCCGATGACATCGCTCAACCCCGTGCTCACCGTCGGATTCCAGATCGAGGAGTCGCTGCGGATCCACCAGCGTCTTCCCGAGGAGGCCCGCGAGCAGCGGGCCATCGAGCTCCTCGAGCTGGTGGGCATCCCCTCACCCAAACAACGACTCAAGGCATACCCTCACGAGTTGTCCGGCGGCATGCGCCAGCGGGTGATGATCGCCGTCGCTTTGGCGTGCGGCCCGCAGATCCTCATCGCCGACGAGCCGACGACCGCCCTCGACGTGACGATCCAGGCGCAGATCATCGAGCTGGTGCGGGACCTCAGGGAGAAGCTGAACACGGCGGTGATCTGGATCACGCACGACCTCGGCGTCATCGCCGGTCTGGCCGACCGGGTGATCGTGATGTACGGCGGGCAGATCGTCGAGGAAGCGCCCGTGGGTGAGCTCTACGGTTCGCCACGGCATCCCTACACCATCGGGTTGCTGGGTTCGCTGCCCCGGCTCGACCAGAAGGGGTCCGATCTCGTGAGCATCAAGGGGGCACCGCCGAGCCTGTACGACGAGCCGCAGGCGTGTACCTTTGCTCCCCGTTGCCCCTACGCATTCACCCGCTGTCTGGAGGAGAATCCGCCGCTGATCCCCATTTCCGCCGAGCGGAAGGTGGCGTGCTGGTGGGATGTCGAAGCAGGGACGCAGCGCCGTGTCTATTGAGCACGACCAGGTCGGCGCCCCCGAGACAACGTTGCCACCAACCGGTGAGTCGCTGGTCAGCGTCAGTGACCTCAAGAAGTACTTCCCGATTCTCGGTGGGCTGCTCCGGCGCCACATCGGCGACGTCAAGGCGGTGGACGGCGTGTCGTTCGACATCAAACGCGGCGAGACACTGGGTCTCGTCGGCGAGAGCGGGTCGGGAAAATCGACCATCGGCCGGGTGATGCTCCAAATCGACAACGCCACCGAGGGCAGCATCGTGTTCGAGGGTGTCGAGCTGACCGAGACCAAAGGCGAGGCCCTGCGCAAGATACGCCCCAAGATGCAGATGGTCTTCCAGGACCCGCATGCATCGCTCAATCCACGCATGACGGTGGCCTCGATCATCGGTGAGCCGCTGCGGGAGCATCGTGCGGGCACGGCCAAAGACCGCACCCAGCGCATCGACGAGCTGCTCACCCTCGTCGGGCTCGAGCCGAAACACGGCAACCGCTACCCCCACGAGTTCTCCGGAGGTCAGCGGCAGAGGATCGGTATCGCCCGCGCCATCGCCCTCAGCCCGGACTTCATCGTCTGTGACGAGCCGATCGCCGCCCTCGACGTGTCGATCCAGTCCCAGATCGTGAACCTATTGGAGAACCTGCAGAACACGCTCGGTCTGACCTATCTGTTCATCTCCCACGACCTCTCGATGGTGCGGCACATCGCCGACCGGGTTGCGGTGCTCTACCTCGGGAGGATCATGGAGCTGGCCGACGTCGACGAGCTGTACATGACGCCACGCCACCCGTACACCCAGGCGCTGTTGTCGGCGGTTCCGGTGCCGGACCCCGTCGTCGAGGCAGACCGCAAGCGAGTGATCCTCGAGGGCGACATCCCCAGTCCGGCGAACCCACCCCCCGGATGCCCGTTCAATACCCGCTGCCCGATCGCACAAGAGCGCTGCTCCGCCGAGGTTCCGGAGTGGCGTCAGCTCAAATCGGGCCACTGGGCGGCGTGCCATTTCGCCGAGTGACGGCCTGGGCGCTGCCCCGAGCACGGAAGACCGCCGAGCGCAATTCGCAGGTGCAGAACTCGATGCGCTGGTAACGTGCATGACACGTCGGGTCTCTCTGCCCCGACGTTCACAGGAGGTAGTCAATGAGAAGACTCAAGCTCCTCGCGTTACTCGCCGTCATTGCCCTCGTGGCAACGGCGTGTGGTGACGCAGGAGACGACGACGGCACGACGGCTGCACCCGCAGCCACCACCACGGCCCCGAGCGACGATACGACGGCGGCCCCTGATGACACAGCCGACACGACTGAAGCGCCCGCCCCGGACTCGGCAGCCGGCCAGGGTGGCAACTTGCTGATGCTGCAGTGGCAGGCGCCATCTCAGGCCAATGCCCTGTTGTCATCCGGAACCAAGGACTTGCTCGCCGGGTCGCTCGTGCTCGAGCCGCTCGCCGAGTTCGCCCCGGACGGGACCATCGTCCCGGCGCTGGCCGCGGAGATCCCGACGGTGGAGAACGGTGGTGTCGCTGCCGACTTCACCTCGATCACGTGGACTCTCCAGGAAGGCGTCCTGTGGTCGGACGGCACTCCGCTGACGGCCGACGATGTCGTCTTCACGTGGGAGTACTGCGCCGACGCGGCGACGGGTTGCACCGCAGACTTCACCACGGTGGACAGTGTCGTGGCGCTCGACGATCAGACGGTCCAGATCAACTTCACCGATCCGCTGCCCTACCCGTATCTGGACTTCGTGTCGTACACGGAGCCGGTGCTGCAGCGGGCGCAGTTCCAGGGGTGTGTCGGCGCCGCTGCGGCCGGGTGCACCGAGCAGAACTTCGCTCCGGTGGGTACCGGTCCGTACATGGTGACGGAGCTGCGTCCTGAGGACACCGTGACGTACGAGATGAACCCGAACTACCGCGGTGTTGCGGACGGACAACCGTTCTTCGGCACCGTCGAGATCAAGGGTGGCGGCGACGCCGAGGCATCGGCCCGTTCCGTCCTCGAGATCGGGGAAGCCGATTACGGCTGGAACCTGCAGGTTGCACCCGAGATCCTGCAGCCCATGGAGGCTGCCGGCAACGGTATCATCAAGTCGGGCTTTGCCGCTTCGGTGGAGCACATCAACCTGAACCAGACCGACCCCGATGCCGACCCGCCCTCGGAGTTCGGCGACGACAACTCGGGCGCCAACCCGGTCTTCTTCGACAACGGCGAGTTCGCCCGAGCGCTGTCGTTGGCGATCGATCGTGAAGCACTCGTTGCCGTCGGTTATGGCGCTGCCGGTGCACCGATCTGCACGTTGTGGCCGGTCGGTGACCAGGCGACGACCAACCAGGACTGGTGTCTGACCCGCAACGTCGACGAAGCCAACGCCATCCTCGATGAGCTCGGCTACCTCGACAATGACGGTGACGGCATCCGCGAGTTCACCGATGGCACCCCGCTGTCGTTCGACTATGTGACGTCCACCAACGCGGTGCGTCAGTCGAACCAGGCGATCATCAAGGAGAACTGGGCCGAGATCGGCGTGGAGGCCAACATGGGCAACGAGGACGCCTCGCTGTTCTTCGACGGCACCTGCGCCAGCGACGCCTGCATCTGGAAGTTCTTCACCGACATGCAGATGTTCACCAACGGCGCCTCGGGTCCGGACCCGGTCAGCTACTTGAACAGCTGGTTGACCACGGAGATCCCGACGTCGGGGACGAGCTGGGGTGGCAACAACATCCCACGTCTCAACTCCCAGGAGTACGACGATGTGTGGGCCCAAGCCTCGCAGACGCCGATCGGTGACCCGGGGTACAACGATCTGGTGATCCAGCTTCAGGACACCATGATCGAGGCTGGAGCCATCATCCCGTTGATCCATCGTGCCGAGGTGTCGGCCGTGTCCGCTGACATCGGCGGCTTCGGCGACCTCAACGGTTGGGATTCGGAGTACTGGAACGTCGAGGAGTGGTTCCGCAACTAGGAAGAACGAGTAGCGAACAACAACTCTGACGTGAAATACTGGGGTGCCTCCCGGGAGCGATCCCGGGAGG
>JBFISM010000053.1:0-21547 GCA_041608535.1 Acidimicrobiia bacterium | reverse complement strand
TCGTCGACCACGTAGACGAACTCCGGACTGCGACCGAGCTCATCGAGCCAGGCGCGGCCGGCGGAGGCTTGGTCTTGGATGAGCACCCCGACGAACGACACGTCGAAATCGTCGGCGTAGGTGGCGGCTGCCTGCACCAGCGCCTCGTGCTCGGTCCGGCAGGCCAGACACCATGACGCCCAGAAGTTCACGACGACGATGTCGCCTTGTGTCTCACTCAGCTCGAAAGTCTCATCACCGTCGAGCGTCTCGAGGGTGACGTCGGCCGCCGGTTCACCGATGAGTGGCGAGGCGACCAGCGTCGGATCGGAACCGAAGCGGTCCGTGAAGATGATGCCCAACACGATGACGACGATGCCGACGACCAGGACGGCGGCATACGGCACCAGCGAGGGACGGGTGTCTGTCATCGCACCCCGGCGAGCCGGATTCTTCTCGACCATGCGCGCCGATGCCATGCGCAGGCTCGCTGCTCTCGCGGGTGCAGGCCGGGCTCACAATCTGGGGGGTGCGTATGACGCAGGTCGCCGCCGCCACCTCCGACCGACTGCTCGCCACCTCGGCCCGGCGCTGACGGATCACCCACTCTGCGCCATCTCCAAGAGAGACTGAGCTTCGGCCTGGACCTCATCAGGAAGACCATCGACGGCGAGGAGCTGCTCCAAAGGTTCGACTGCTCCCTGCGGATCGGCGACCCCGAACAGCCGAATGTTGGCGAGATACCACAGGGCTTCGGGGTAGCCCGGGGCGGCATCGAGGGCGCGAGTGACGTACGCCTCAGCCAGCTCAGCCTCATCGGACAGATACGACATCCAGCCGACGTTCGCCAGCGCCTCGGCGTTGCCGGGGTCCTGTTCGAGCACGATGAGATAGTGGCCCAATGCGGCGGAGAACTCGCCCTCGCTGAAATAGCGACGCGCCAGGGCCGCCCGCATCCCGACGATGTCCGGGTTCTCAGCTATGACGGCTTCCATCTCCTCGTTCGAGACGGACGCCAGATCGACGCCACCGCTGGCAACCTCGCCGGCGATGCCGCCGGTAGCCAGCTCACCCGGAGCCCGGTCGTCGATGACGGTCGACATGAACCACCCGACCGCCACCAGGGCGGCAAGAGACACCCCCACACCCCATGCGACGCGCCGCCGGTTGGGTCCAATGTCTTGATCTGCGGCTGCCGTATCGAGTTCCCGGTCGAGGCGCATGCGTTCGCTGCGGTAGGTGGCTCGAAGCTCCTCGGCGGTGGCCGCATCCAGATCGCCGGCGGCCTCATCGCTGTCGACGGCAGCCAGATCGGCGTCGACCTGCTCGATCTGTTCCTCGAGGCGCTGTAGCCGGCTCACGATCTCACCTCTACGGTGCGGGCGTCGTGGCCGAGGTCCTCGTGGTCTCGATGTGGACGGCGGCGGTGCATGATGGCGAGGGCTCCGACCACCAGCAGCGCAAGCGGCGCCGTCCACAACAACGCACCCCAGCCGCCATACGGGGGATCCAGGCGAACCTGCTCGCCGTATCGCGCCTCGAAGAAGGCGTAGATCTCGTCGTCGCTCGCGCCCTCTGCCACCTTCTCGGCGATGAAGGCTTCGAGATCGCGAGCCACCTGCGACGGAGCGTCGGCTATCGACTCGCCACTGCAGAACGGACATCGCAGATTGCTCGCCAACAACGTCACTCTGGCTTCCTCCGACACGGGCGCCGGAGCTTCCGGCAGCAGCCCGACCACGATGACCAGCACGGCAATGGCAGTCGCCGCCCACCCGGACCAGCGGAGCAGCTCAGCCATCGCGATCTCCGTGCACCGTCACCGGGCGCGGGCGCTCGTCGCCGGTGATGGCCGCCCCCTCATCCCCATTGCGGCGCACCAGGGTGCGGGCACCAAACGACCACAGTCCGCCGGCGGTCACGATGAGACCCCCGAACCACAACAGCCACATCCCGGGGAAGACAAACACATCGAGCACGAGCTGATCCGCATTCCCGCCGGCGAGCGACACATACACGTCCTCGAACAATCCGGTGCGCACTTCGGGGGTCACCACCGGCTGCGTCGCACCGGGGTAGCGGTTGATTCGGGGCTCGATGAGACGGAACGCATCAGTGCATGACGCGTCGAGGAGGAGCACCCGCGCCCCTTCCACCCGGCGGTTCGGCTCGTCGCGGACGAAGGGTTCGAGGTACTCCAGGCAATAGCCACTCACCACCTCTGCCTCCCCCGGCTGGAGTCGGACCTCGGTACGAACCGCCAGGGCCGTCGTCGTGGCGATGGCGATGGCGGCCAGCGCAAACCCGATGTGGGCGATCTGACCGCCCCAGAACCCGGCGTCTCTCCGCAGCAGGGTCCCGGCGCGCTCCATCCGTGACCGGTCGCCGGACATCCTCCCCAGCTGGCGGGTGAATTCGCGCACGATCACACCGATGACGAACACCCCGAGGATCACGACGACCACGGTGGGTACAGAGCGCACACCCCAGACGACGAACACTGCACCGGCGACCAGCGCAACCCGCAGAGGCGTGCGAATCCGATTCCACACGATCGTGGCACGCGCTTTGCGGTACGGCGTGATCGGGCCGACCCCCATCGCCAGCAACAGGGCGAATGCGATTGGAAGCGTGACGCGGTCGAAGAAAGGCCTCCCCACCGATACCTGGCGCCCCGAGAACCCCTCGACGAGCAGCGGATACATGGTGCCGAGCAGCACCGTGAGCGCAAAGACGGTGAGCAACAGGTTGTTTGCGAGAAACACGCCCTCGCGACTGGCGAGGGACTCGAGCCGCGGCGCCGAGGCCACGAGATGGATACGTGTGGCGAATATCGCAAACGATCCGATCACCACGACGCCGAGAAAGCCGAGAAGCGCCGGACCGACCGGCGACTGGGTGAACGAGTGCACCGAGGCCACCACACCAGATCGCGTCAGGAAGGTGCCCAGGATGGTGAGGGCAAAGGTCGAGATCACAAGGGCGAAGTTCCACGCCTGCAGCATGCCGCGGCGCCGCTGCACAACGGCAGAGTGGATGAATGCGGTGGCGACCAACCACGGGAGCACCGCAGCGTTCTCCACCGGGTCCCAGGCCCAGTACCCACCCCAGCCGAGCACCTCGTATGACCACCACGCCCCGAGCAGAATGCCGAAGGTGAGAAATGACCACGAGATCAACGACCAGCGATAAGTCCGATCGAGCCACGCCTTGCCCCGTTCGCCACGCAGCAGCGCTGCCAGGGCGAAGGCGAAAGGCATCGTGAGCCCCACGTAGCCGAGATACAGCATCGGCGGATGCACCGCCATCAAGATGTGGTTCTGCAACAACGGGTTGGGACCCAACCCTTCGGCTGCGGCCACCGCACCGGCGAACGGCGACCATGCCTGCGCCTCACAACCCACCGCGGCGGCATCCACACACACGGCGAACGGGTTGGCCACCGTGGCCATCAACCCGAACCAGAACACACCCACGAGACCGACGATGCCGAGGGCGAGCGCCCCGAGGCCGTCGCCCATCTCGACCCTGCGCACAGCCACGTAAGCGAAGCCGGCCAGCACGAGACCCCACAACACGATGCTTCCTTCGAGTGCGGCCCAGCCGGAGGCCAACAGGAACACGAATGGTGTCGTCGTTGCCGTGTTGCGTGCCACGTAGGCGATGGAGAAGTCATGGGAGAGGATGGCGAGCTGGAGAGCCACCATGGCTACGAGGGCCCCGAGCAGCATCAGCGTCACTGCGTTGCGCAACGCGAGGACCGACGAAGTCGCGCCCCTCGCCGAGGCCTGCCACCCTCGCCATGCCGTCAGGGCCGCTCCAGCGGTGGCGACGAAAACCGCAGCGAGACCGATCACGGCGATCACGGGGCGATCGGCTCCCCGGGGACGTACTCCTCGCCGTCCGAGGTGCGGTACTGCTCGTCGTGCTTCACCAACATGGCATCGCTGGAGAACACCGACCCGTCCCACGTACCTTCGACGACGACACCTATCCCCTCCTGGAACAGCGCCTGCGGAGCACCGGTGTGCATGACGGCAACCGTGCGCCGCCCATCAGTGACCTCGAAGCGAACCCCGCCGGCGGTCTCCGCAACGCTGTTGGCCACGACCTGGCCGCCCAAGCGCTGGCGCTCCTCACTCGCCGGCTGGTCCATCAGCTCGGTGGGGGTGTTGAAGAACACCGTGTTGTCCAGCAGCAGAAAGGTGACCAGGCCGAGCACCACGATCAGGAGAACGGCCGGAAGAAGCAACCGGCGGTGACGCCCCACGCAGCCTCACCTCAGCTCGTCGAGACGGCGTTCCACGCGTCTGGTGCGCACCAGAAGCGACCACACATACACCGCAACGGCAAGAAACACGACGCCGTAGCCCCACAGCACCCAGCCCCAGCCGCTCACGATGTCCCCTCCCGCGGTCCATCGAGTAGCGGTGCCGTCACTGCATCGCCGGCGGCCGGGCCGTCCCCGGAGCGCAAAGCGATCTCGAGATCACCCTCGAGCCGGGCGAGCCGCCAGCCGCGGCGGATCAGAGCAAATCCGACGAGCGACCAGGCCACGAACCCAGCAACCAGCGCAGCCGCGAGGATTCCATCGATCTGCATCTCGTCCGGCCGGAGGACGGTGCCTCCCTGATGGATGTCTCGCCACCAGATGACTGAGAAATGCACGATGGGGACCATCCCGATGAGCAAGATGCCGAGAACGCTCGATCGACGAGCCCGCAGCACCGGGTCCTCGATCGCCCGACGTAGCGCCAGGTATCCCAGATACGCAAAGAACATGACCGCAGTGAGCGTCAGCCGGGCCGACCAGGTCCAGTACACCCCCCACGTCGGTTTCGCCCAGATCATCCCGACGACGATGGTGAACCCGGTGAACACGACACCCACCTCGGCGGCGGCGCCGGCCAGCTGATCCCACGCCAGTCGCTTGGTGGCCAGATAGGCGACGACGGCAACCAGCGTGACTGCAAACGAGGCGTAGGCCACCAGGATGGTGGGGAGGTGGACGTAGAAGAGCCGGGCGACGTTGCCTTGCGTCGCTTCGGGCGGCGTCAAAAAGGCGAATCCGAGAGCCACCGCCAGGGCGACGATCGCCGTCTTGTCGAGCAGATCGAGACGCAGCGAGTCGGGTGCGTCCCGACGGGTTGCGGGGGCGGTCATGTGATCTCCTGGAGCGGCCGAGCCGTCAACACTCCTGCCACAGCGAGGATCGTGTCCACGAGCACGATCAGCAGAAGCCAGCCCAGGATACCCCGGGTCGTGGTGCTTCCATCAATCGACTCGGTGGCGGCCAGGAGCAATGGGATTGCCAGCGGCGCAACGAGAAACGGCACGAGATTGGAGCCGCCGGTGGCCGCGGCGACACCGCCGGTGATGGTCCCCAGGAGCGCCAAACCGAGCGCAATCAGGGGGAGGAGGATCGCCACCACGGGCCAGCGCGACACGTCGACGTCGTAGAGGACGACCGTAACGAGACCCACGACCACCTGGAACACCAGTAACAACACGACATGAGCCGCGGTCCGGCCCCACAGCTCCGCAACCGGATCCACGCCGAACCGCAGCAGCAGCGCCCGCTCCGCCGGCCCGTCTGCGGCTGTGCGCCGTACCGTCACGAGCACGCCGAAGAGGAGCACGACCACCCAGAACAGACCGGGCCCGATTCTTCGCAGCGTCGGAGTATCGATACCGATCCCAAGCGGGATGAGCATCATGGCGATTGCGCCGAACGGAACGATCACCCACGCCACCTCGCCCCGCCGGCGCTCCCGCACGAGGTCGCGACCTGCGATGACGCGGGCCTGCTCGATCAAGGAGAGGTCAGCCACCGTCGCCACCACCCCCGATGGTGCCTCCCACCAACTCGACGCTGCGATCTGAGATCTTCTCGACCCGCTCCCTATCGTGCGAGACGAGCACAGCGGCACCCGACCGAGCGGTCACATCGGCCGCGAGGTGCTCGACCAGTCCCGAGGCTGCCACGTCGAGCGCCGAATGGGGCTCGTCCATGAGCAGCAACTCGGGAGCGAGGAGCAGCTCTCGGGCGAACTCTGTGCGGCGTTGCATCCCGTACGAGCATTCGCGGCCGCGACGTCCGGCCACCCCGCCGAGCCCCACGATGGCGAGCACATCGTCGATGCGGTCATCCGGAGCGCCGGTGAGCCGGCATGCGACAACCAGGTTCTCCCGAAGGCTCAGCTCCGGGTAGAGCGCGGGCGAGTGACCGATCAGCCCGATGCGGCGCCGCACCTCGAGCCGCCGCTCGCCACGGAGGTCGGTTCCCAGCACGGCGGCGTTTCCCGAGGTGGGCCGGAGCGACGTCGCCAGCACTTCGAGCAAGGTCGTCTTGCCAGCTCCGTTGCCGCCAAACAGCCCCACGATCTCGCCGGGTTGGATCGACAAGTCGACGTTGCGTAACACGATGCTCACCCCGCGGCGCACCGTCACACCGGCGAGCTCGACGACCGGGGGTGTGATGGTCATCCGCCGAGTCTATGGGCAACAGCTCCGCAGCCGGGACATGGTCCGGCACGAAGTGCGTGCGGAGGACGAATCCACGGTGGTCGGGTCGTCCTTGAGCATCATCGCCTGCTCCGGTACCCTGCGGCGGCTAGAAAACAGGTGGGGGATGCCGAGATTCCCGGGTGGCTCCGTGGAGGGCCGGATTCTCGTCCTGCTCGCACCAACTCTGGGTGTGATGACCCGGGTCGGGCTTGTGGAGGCGTGCATCTCAGGGGAATCACCATGGATGTGAGACAAGTGGCCAGGGGTATCGGTCTGGGATTGGCGTTCGTCGCGCTCGTGGCAGGAGCGTTTCTCCTTGCGGGCGGGGCATCGTTGGGCCGGCGCTCCCCAACGGGCGGCGCCGGACCGGCTGCGACGGCTGTGGCGACCACATCCACCTCCGCGGCGCCGGCAACGACAGCGCCTGCAACGACAACCACCCTCGCACCTGCCGAGACACCGACCACGGCGACGACGGAGGCACCACCGGCGGTGGCCAGCTTGACGGCCACGCTGGATGGCGGCGACTTCACCCTCAACGGCATCGTTCCGGACGAGGAGACGGCAACGCGACTCGTCGAGGCGGCCAGCGTCGCCTACGGCCCGGACGTGGCGACCGACCTCGTGGTTGCCCCAGACGTCGCTTCACCCGTGTGGCTCGCCGGCGCCCACCAGGGGATCACACTCATCCCGATGATCAGCGAAGGCACCATCACAGCCATCGGCGACGAGGTCGAGCTGAGCGGCACTTCGCCGAACGAGCAGTATCTGGTTGCTTTCGAGCAAGCCATCGGGGCCACGTTCGGAGTCGCCGACATCGAGTCCAACGTCGAGATAACCAATCTCTTGCCGCCGACGTTCAACGCACGCCGCACCCGCAGCGGTATAACGCTGAGCGGGGTTCTCCCCTCGACCGAGATTCGAGAGATCATCGTCGGTGGCGCCCAGCTGGCGTACGGAGCAGATGCGGTCACCGACACCACCGTCGTCGGCGCCGGCCTCTACACGTCGTACTGGATGTACACCATGCCGGGAGTCTTCCAGCTGTTTGCCGCCTTCCCTGATTATGAGATCGACGTGACCAACGGCGTCACGACCGGATCGTTGAACGACGGCGCCAACTTCGCCACAGGTAGCGCGGAGCTGACGCCGGAGACCCAAGCGATCCTCAACATCGGCGTGGCGCTGCTGGTGCGCGACCAATCACTGGGCATACGGGTCACGGGTCACACCGATTCGGTGGGTCCCGCCGACTTCAACCAGCGGCTCAGCGAGGCCCGCGCCCAGTCGGCAGTGGAGTACATGCTGGCCGCCGGTGTGGATCCCGCCCGGCTGGTCGCACGCGGCAGGGGCGAGGAAGAGCCGATTGCAAGCAACGACACCGACGAGGGGCGTGCGTCCAATCGCAGGGTCGAGTTCGAGTTTGGTCCGGTGCAGCTGATCATCGGAGGCAGCTGAGCCGGCGTCAGGCCCCTAGCGGCAAACTCCATGCTGCATCCGCCGGGGGAACGTCCCGGCGGATGCGGTTGCCGGTCATGGGAATGCAGGACGCGTATCCGGCGTTGCATCGAAGCGCCTTCGGGTGCGTTCGCAGTAATCCCCAACCGCACCGTCGGGTGCAGAGGTAGGACAATCGTGGCAACCGTCGATCTCACCAAAGACACGTTCGAGCAGACCATCGTCGACAATGATGTCGTGCTGGTCGACTTCTGGGCCGCATGGTGCGGGCCCTGCCGGCAGTTCGCTCCCGTGTACGAGAAGGTATCGCAGCAGTATCCGGATGCGGTGTTCGCCAAGGTCGACACCGAGGCCCAACCAGAGCTGTCGCAGTACTTCGACGTTCGCTCGATCCCGACCCTCATGATCTTTCGGGACAACATCGGCATCTTCTCCCAGCCGGGAGCGCTTCCGGAGGCGGCGCTCACGGATCTCATCGATCAGGCCTTGGCCCTCGACATGGATGCCGTGCGGGCCGAGATCGAGGAACATCATCACGATCACGAGCCGGTCTGACTCGCCTCCACCCTCGCTCTCCCGGTTCTGCCGAGCTGGAGCGGAGCCGCTGACCCGGGACCAGTAGCCCGCAGGCAACCGACCTTGTGCCGTAGCGCACCGCAGAGCCGAGCATGGACGATGACCCCGTTCTCTGGAAGGAGGTCCTCGTGCGCCCCAAGATCCTCGTCCCCGTCGATGGGTCGGCGGCGGCGGCTGCGGCGCTACGCAAGATCGCTCCGCTGATACGAGCCATGGACGCCACGTGCGTCGTCCTGGCGGTGGCAGAGCCCAAGATGGATGGCCGATTCGAGCGATTCGCCGGGGCCGAGCACGCCTCCATCGTCGAGGTGGAGCGGTCCTATGTGGACCAGCAAGCGGACTGGCTCATACGTCATGGCGTTGCCGCCGAAGCCCACCTCGAAGCGCGACCCGGCATCACGGTGGCCGAGGCGATCACCGACTATGCGAGCGAACACGGTGTCGATTGGATCGCCATGCCCACCCACGGCCGCAGCGGTGTTGGCCGAGCCGTCTTTGGCAGCGTTTTCCAGGCGGTGCTGAAGCGGTCTCCGGTTCCGCTGATCGTCTTCCCGGAGGCGACACTGCAGCCCGAGGAGGACGATGTGGCGGTGGTGCGCACCGCCGGCTGAGTCCGCGGACGCAGCCGGTCGGCACCCTCCGCTCAGGACCGTCGCATCGCCGCGATCTGCTTGTCCAGGGAACGGCCGATGTGCGCAACCATGCTGGCTTCGGCGCGATCAGGATCACCAGCGGCGATGGCGTCGAACAGCTCCGCATGGTCGTGATCCGACAGTGAGGCCCAGGAATCAGCGCGGTTTCGGAGCAGCGTCACCTTCTCCCACAGCGAGTCGAACAGCTGCACCAGAGCGGTGTTGCCGGAGGTGGCGACGACGGCCCGGTGAGCCAGCCGGTCTTCGTTGAACGCACGCTCGAGATCGGCTGTTGCAATGTGCGCGGTGAGGATGGGATCCAGGGTCGCTACCGCCTCGTCACTTGCTTGGTCGGCCACGAGGCGCGAGGCGAAGCCCTCGACGGCCTGTCTTGCCTGATAGACATCGCGGACACGTTCCACCGTGTACTCGACGACCAGAAAGCCACGTTTTGGACCGGGCTCCAAGATGCCCTCTCGCTCCAATCGCAAGAGCGCCTCTCGTACGGGCGTACGACTCACCGTCATCTCATCGGCCAGGGCGTCTTGCACGAGTTGTTCGCCGGAGCGGATCGTGCCGTCGGCTATCGCATCGAGAATCCGTTGATGAACCTCGTCGGCAAGCCGGCGTTGGGGGTGGTCGATTCTTGCGAAGCGACTCATGGTTGCCCTCCAGGGGACTTGTAGAACTGATCTTGCGGCATCACGCGCATGTCACGTGGTGGCCGTCACGCATTCCTGCGTTTCTCCAGAGCTGCGAGGTGCTGGTCGAGACCCTGGCGGATGTGGTCCACCATTGCCATCTCCGCCCGATCTCCGTCGCCAGATGCGATAGCGGCGAAGACCTCGGCGTGGCTGTGGGTCCGATCGCCGCGTTCACCCCCACCAAACCAGACGTCGGACTGGATGCGCAACATCATCGCCCGCTCCCACAACAGATCGAACATCTCGACGAGCGCATCGTTGCCGCTGGCGCTCATCACCGCACGATGCGCAACTCTGTTCTCTTCGGTGGTGTCGGTGAGACTCTCCACTTGGATGACGTTCTCGAGTACCGGACGGAGTCTCTCCAGCTCATCATCTGTGGCTCTCTCCGCCACGAGCCGGGCGGCAAAGCCTTCGACCGCTTGTCTCGCCTCGTAGACGTCGAGGGCTCCTTCTCTCGTGGACTCGACGACATGGAACCCGCGCCGTGGAGCCGGTTCGAGGAGTCCCTCCCTCTCCAACCGCAACAAGGCTTCCCGCACCGGAGTGCGACTGACCATCATCTCCTCCGCCAGGGTTTCCTGGATGAGACGCTCGCCGGGCTCTATCTCGCGTTGCAAGATGGCGCGGTGCAATTGTTCATAGACCTGGTCGGCGAGACGCCGGGTTTGCTGGCCAATGCGGGTGAATCTGACCATCAGAGAGAAGAGATGAAGCCTTTGTATTCAGTATCCAAGCGCGCGTTCCGAGACTATAGGTCCCTTTGGATCGGATTGCACGTCGTTTTGCATCGTGGTTTTGCGCAAAGGCATGCGAGGTCGTCCGCAAGCAGACACGCCGTAGGGGGACGCGATGCGCTGGGCATCGCCGCCTGCAGTGCACGAGACTCATGCGAGTCGAAGCGTGGCGACGACCTCCGCATCGCTGACCTGGTCGAACTGCGAATACCACGCCCCCACCGCCATCATTCGCTCCGGTTGCAGGATGCACAGCACCCGATCCACCGATTGCGAGATTCCGGCAACGGTGTCCGGCGCTCCTACGGGTGCGGCGAACCACACGGAAGCGGCTTCGCCGGTGACGGCGGCTATCGCCGCGCGCGCCGTCGCCCCGGTCGCCAGACCGTCGTCGACGAGGATGGCAGTTCGTCCGGTGAGGTCGACGCGCGCCCGGTCGCCACGGAATCGCTGCACTCGAGCGTGCAATTCGGCAAGGGCTCGGCGACGGACCTGATCGAGCTGCTCGGGAGAGACTCGGGCGGCCTGCACGACGGAGGTGTTGATCCACTCCTGCCCTCCCTCGGCGATGGCGCCCATCGCCAGCTCGGGCTGCGACGGCAACCCGAGCTTGCGGACGACGAGCACGTCGAGCGGCGCTTCCAAGCGGCGGGCGATGGGCGCAGCGACGATGATCCCGCCTCGAACCAGCCCCAGCACCACGGGATCGCGGGGCGCCGCCTCGGCGACGAGCTCGGCGAGCTGCTCGCCGGCTTCGTCTCGGTTGCGGAACCCGGCGCGTCTTCGCATGGACCCGAATGTACCCGGGTCGGAGCCGCACGGTGAACCCGAGGTCAACCGTTGCCGGCGAGCCGCTTGTAGATCGGGACCGGGAACCGAGGCATCACGCGGGTCCCGTCGAGCCATTTGTCGAGCTCATGAGCTGCCGACTCGATGGCATCCTTGGCCCCGCCGGGCACAGCCTCGAGCAACTCGAAGCGAACCTCGGCGGATTCCGGCTGTGCCCACCCCCCGACGATGCGACCATCCCACCACACCGTGGGACCCGCGTTGCCATTGGAGTCGAAGACCGCCTCCGCATGCTCACCGAGGAACCAGTCACGCTCCTTCCAGCCCATGACCGAAGGATCGAGCCCGGGAAGGAACCAGGCAGCGGGAGCGACTGGCCGTGTCACAGCTCCGTCGTCGGGAAGCACGAAGCCCGGGGACCCGTCGAGATCCACCTCGACGGCGCCCGCGGCCGCAACGGCACGGCGAGTGTCCGTCTTCGTCCACCCCGACCACCATTGCATGTCTGTGAGAGTTGCCGGGCCGTGAGACCACAGCCACCGCTCGAGAAGCTCGCGCTGCGCCTCATGCGTTTCCCTCGGCTCTATCTCCATACCGAGCCAGTCGCCGAGGGCAGCCCAGCGGTACTGCCCGGACACCCACGAGCCCAGCGGTTGCGCCCGTATCACCCGCCCTGACGAAGCCAGGATGAACAACACCCTGGTACCTGCGGAGACGGTGCCCGCCCATCGCCTCCCCTCGCCGAAGGAGAGCCGGGCGTCGAAACCTTCGACGAGTGCGGAAAGCTCCCTCCCCGGCGTCGGACCCCGCCTCTCCAACACCGCCACCGTCCGGTCGCCGACGTCGTCGATCCAGCGCTCACCGTCGGCGGCGATGCCCTGCTCCTCGACCAGCTTGGCGAGCCTGCGCCGCTGAGTAGCCGTGTTCTTGCGGTTACACGCAGCATCGAAGAGAGGGAGGAGGTCCGGTGTGATCACGAAGAGCGTCCGCCGCATACCGACCATGCGAAAGACGGACCGATCCACATAGAGCGCCTGCTCAACCTCCTCGACCGTGCTGTCGGAGATCCTTTGCCGGACCGCCAGGAACGGCGTTGTCGGATCGGACGTGTGCAAGCCCACCAGCTGCCGCGCCAGTGTGGGGATGTCAGGTGCGGGCTCGGCCAGGCAATGGCGGACTGCCAGCCGGCGACGGCGCTCCTCGATGGACATGCGCAACACGGCGGCGAGGATACGACGGTCGACCGGGATAACCTGCGCCTGTGACTTCCCGCCATGACGCCGTCGTCGTCGGATCCGGCCCCAACGGTCTCGCCGCAGCCATCGAGCTCACCAGGCGCGGCCTCCGGGTTCATGTCATCGAGGGCGACGATCAGGTCGGTGGCGGCATGAGGACTGCCGAACTCACCGAGCCCGGTTTTCTCCACGACGTGTGCAGCACCGCCCACCCCTTCGCCGAGCTGTCACCGTTCCTGCAGCGTCTCCCCCTGGCCGAATACGGTCTCGAGATGGTCAGCTCACCGGCGGCAGTGGCCCATCCGTTCGACGATGCCGCCCCGGCGCTCCTCGAGCACTCGGTCGAGCAGACGGCGACCAGTCTCGGCGCCGACGCCGAGCCATACCGCAGATTGATGAACCCGCTCGTCGACAACGCCAGGCTCTACATCCCGGCGGCCCTGGCTCCACTTCCGAGACTGCCGCGCCATCCGGTGGCGCTAGCCCGGTTTGGTCTGGTGGCGCTGCGTTCAGGCAAGGCGCTCGCCGGTCGCTTCCGCACCGAGCGGGGCAAGGGTCTCATCGCCGGTATTGCAGCGCACACCGTGGTACCGCTGAATCGACCGTTCGTCGGCGGGGTGACCGCTACCCTCGCCGTCGCCGGGCATCTCGTGGGATGGCCCATCGCCGCCGGTGGATCGATGTCCTTGACCAACGCGCTGGTCGGTTATCTGACCTCGCTGGGTGGGTCGATCGAGACCGGACGCTGGATCCGATCGCTCGATGAGCTTCCCGACGCCGATGCCGTGCTCCTCGACGTGACCCCCAACCAGTTCGTGGAGATGGCCGGAGCCGGGCTCGGCGCCAAGAGCCGGCGCCGCTACGAGACGTGGGAGTACGGGCCGGCGACGTTCAAGGTGGACATCGCAGCCAGCGACCCGATTCCCTGGCGAGATGGCGAGCTGCGACGCGCCACCACGGTGCATCTCGGGGGCACGTATCGCGAGATCGCTGCCGCCGAATGGCAGACGTGGAAGGGAACCATGCCGGATGCTCCGTTCGTGCTGCTCACCCAACCGACGCTCGTCGATCCGACGCGGGCGCCGGAGGGCAAACACACGGTGTGGGCCTACTGTCACGTTCCCAGCGGGTGGGACGGCGACGCCAGCGAGGCGATCCTGCACCAGATCGAGCGGTTCGCCCCCGGATTCCGCGACACGATCCTCGCCATGCACACCACATCACCGGCGGAGTTCGAGCGGTACAACCCGAACAACGTGTCGGGGGCGATCGGCGGTGGCGCCCTCACCGTTGGTCAGACGGTGCGGCGGCCCCGGTTCACTCCGCACCCGTACGCCACCGACATACCCAACGTCTACCTCTGCTCCGCCGCCACACCACCCGGTGCCGGGACCCATGGCATGTGTGGGTACCACGCCGCCCAAACCGCGCTCAAGCTCACCTTCGGCAAGAGTTAGCGATCCGGTGTCTCAGCGGTCCGTGATCCGGGCCTGCCGCGCCCCGGTCGGGTCGACCATGACCAGCACAAAACGCACGGGCGCCATCGTCTGGTTGGCATAGGCGTGGGGCTGCTCGCCGGCGTACGCTGCCGAGCCCCCTGCCCCCACGGTGTGCACCTCGTCATCGACGGTGAGTGTCAGTGTCCCCTCGAGCACGTGGAGCAATTCCCGGATACCCACCGGGTGGGGTCGACCTTCGTAGCTCTCTCCGGGACGAAGCCGCCACTCCCACAGCTCGATGAAGTCTGGGCGGCGCCCGCCGACGAGGAGGCGAGCCGCACTCCCTGCCTCCGTGGCCCACAACTCGGCGATCTCCTCCGCCGCGACGACCCTCACCAGCGGCCCGCCACCGGAGTCAACCAGATCCGGCAGGGACACACCGAGTGCTTCGGCGACCTTGGACAGCGTGCCGATGCTCGGATTGGTCCGCCCTTGTTCGATCTGGACCACCATGCCCTTGCTCACCCCGGAGCGAGCCGCCAGCTGCTCGAGCGTCCAGCGGCGCTCCGTGCGAGCTTCGCGGACGTTGCGTGCCACCGCTTCCGTGACGCTCTCCTTGACGACCTGGCTGTCGGCCACGATGACCCCAATCCGTCGGCTGTCGGGCACCGGGTGTCCGCCCGGGGCCAGTCAACATACTGCACCAGGCGGTGCAGTACATGATAGTATCTCAGAGTGAACCACACGGTACAGCGCGCTGCTACGCAACAAGAAGGGGCACGAGTGAGCGACAGCACCAACGAGAGCATCATTACGCTCGATGAGAGCTGGGGTGCGCACAACTACCACCCACTCCCCATCGCGGCCACCTCGGCGAACGGCTCGTGGATCACCGACGTCGAGGGCAACCGCTATCTCGACATGCTCTCGGCCTATTCGGCGCTCAACTTCGGACACGCCAACCCGCGGTTGCTCGAGGTGGCCCATCGCCAGCTCGATCGACTGACCCTGACGAGTCGCGCCATCCACAACGACCAGATGGGAGCCCTGTGTCGCGATCTCGCTGCGCTGGCCGGGATGGAATCAGTGCTGTTGATGAACAGCGGGGCAGAGGGTGTGGAGACCGCAATCAAGTTGGCGAGAAAATGGGGCTACGAAGAGAAGGGTGTGGCTCCGGGCACTGCGAAGATCATCGTGGCCGCAAGCAACTTCCATGGCCGCACGATCTCGATCATCAGCTTCTCGAGTGACGCCGACGCCCGCGGCGGTTTCGGCCCATACACCCCCGGCTTCGTCGCCGTGCCGTTCGGTGACGCCGCCGCAATCGAAGCCACCATCGACGAGTCCACCGTCGCCGTGCTCGTCGAGCCCATCCAGGGTGAGGCCGGCATCATCATCCCGCCATACGGATATCTGCGCCGAGTTCGGGAGATCTGCTCCGCCAACGACGTCCTGTTCATCGCAGACGAGATCCAATCAGGTCTCGCCCGCACCGGTCGTACGTTCGCCTGCGACCACGAAGACGTGCAACCGGACGTCTTCGTCCTCGGCAAGGCCCTCGGCGGGGGCATCGTGCCGCTGTCCGCAGTGGTCAGTCGGTGGGACGTGATGCGGGTGATCCGTCCCGGAGAGCACGGCAGCACGTTCGGGGGCAATCCCCTCGCTGCGGCGATCGGCCGGGAGGTGGTGGCGATGCTGGCCGAGGGCGATCTTCAGGAGCAGGCGGTGAAGCTCGGCGCCATCTTCACCGAGGGGCTGCACCGGATCGCCGAGGACACCGGCATCATTTCCGCCATCCGCTCCCGCGGGCTGTGGGCGGGCATCGATCTGGCACATCCCGGCCCGACGGGGCGGGAGCTGGCAATGCGATTGATCGAGCACGGGGTGATCGCCAAGGACACTCACGGGCACACCATCCGCTTCGCTCCTCCACTCACGACGAGCGAGGACGACCTGCGCTGGGGCATCGACCGCCTCGCCACGGCTCTCTCCGGCTGACCGCCGGCGCCGCCGACAGCACGCCCTCTGCAGGAGAACTGGCTTCTCCGGCTCCGCCGCGCAGCCCATCGTGGGAACGGCGCGATCGGCATTGGAACGGCGAAAAGCCCTAGCCAACAAGAGACTGGCACTGTAGAGTGCCAATATGAGCGTCCGCGATCGCGCCCCCTCCGCTTCGAGCGATGTGGAGCCGCGAACGCGTGCCATCGCTCACCAGCTTGCTGCGGGCACACCGTGGTGGAAGCGCTGGTTCCGCCTCGAGGAAAAACTCATCGGTCTGGTCATGGCGAACCCGGTGTTGCGGGTGAAGCTGTTCCGGCTGACCGAGGCCTTCCCCGCCATGCAAGGGCCGTCCGATACGCTCGATCACATCGTCGAGTACTTGGGTGACGATGCGACCCCGGCCTGGATGCGCACACCCGTGCGTCTCGCCGCCAAGCTCCCCTTCGCCGCCTACCTCGCTCACCGGATCGCCCGCATCGCCATCGGCCGCATGGCGCACCAGTTCATCGCCGGCACCGATGCCTCCGATGCCGCACCCAAGGTGCGCAAGTTGTGGGATCGAGGTATCGGCGTGATCGTGGACGCGCTCGGCGAGAAGACCATCACGGACCGGGAAGCGGATGTGTATGCGGACCGGGTGCTGGAACTGGTCACGGGACTCGGCGCCGAGGCCACGATCTGGCCGTCGCAGCCGAGTCTCGAGCAGGACCACCACGGTCCGGTACCCCGTGTCGCCATCGCCATCAAGCCAACAGCGTTGTCCGCCAAGTTCTCGCCGCTGACCGCGGAGACCGGAATCGCCCAGGTGGCGGCACGGCTGCGCCCAGTGCTCAGCGCGGCCGTGGAACACGACGTGATGGTGTGGTTCGACATGGAGCACTACGCGGTCAAGGACATGACCCGGCGACTGTTTCGTCAGCTCGCGGACGAGTTCCCGACGGCGAACGTCGGCATCGTCGTCCAGGCCTACCTCACCGACAGCCATGACGACCTCACCGAGCTGCTCACCTGGGCAGAGGACCGGAGCACACCAGTCGGGGTCCGGCTGGTGAAGGGTGCGTATTGGGACTACGAGACGGTGGTAGCTCGCTCCCACGGTTGGCCCATCCCGGTGTATCAGCGCAAGGTCGACACGGATGCGAATTTCGAACGGTGCACGGAGCTGCTGAACCACCACTATCGGTCGGTGCGTCCCGCCTATGCGAGTCACAACCTGCGTTCGCTGGCCCACGCCCTCGGCCATGCCGAAGCCATCGGTGCTCCTCGGGAGGCGTTGGAGGTGCAGACCCTGCAAGGGATGGCGACCGATGTGCCCAGAACACTGGCCGCCATGGGCGTGCGCAGCCGGGTGTACCTCCCGGTGGGCGAGTTGATCCCGGGGATGGCGTACCTCGTGCGGCGTCTCCTGGAGAACACTTCGAACGAGTCGTTCGTGCGCCAGCAGCAGGGCGGGATCAAAGCGCTGGATCAACTCCTGGAGCGCCCTGAGTTCAGCGAACCGGTACCACCACCCAACGTCGACGCCGCATGAACCTCCCGCCGTACGAACCCGAGCCGGTGCGTCGCTGGCACGAAGACGAGGTGCGTCGCGATTTCGCCGTAGCGGTTGCCGAACAAGACGCGGCTGCGCGCGATCTTCGGGTACGTGTCGTGATCGACGGAACGCAGCTCGACACCGCCGCCACGCTGCGCTCGGTCGACCCGGGCCAGCCCGAACGGGTGGTCGCCCTGGCGGCCAGCGCCGACCCCCAACATGCGGATCGCGCGGTGGCGGTGGCTCTGGAGGCATTCGAGACATGGCGCCACACCCCGGCGGAAGACCGGGCAGCTGTGCTCCAGCGCACCGCGGCGTGGTTGCGCGAACGACGCGACCACATCGCCGCCCTCGAGGTCTTCGAGGCGGGCAAACCCTGGGCGGAGGCAGACGCCGACGTGTGCGAGGCGATCGACTTCTGCGAGTACTACGCCCGTGAAGCCATCAGGCTCAGCCACGGTGCTCCCGTGCAATCGCCGCTCGGCGAGGCCAACCGGATGCGCTACCAACCGCGTGGTGTCACTGCCGTCATCACACCGTGGAACTTCCCGCTGGCGATTCCGACGGGGATGGTCTCCTCGGTCATCGCCGCCGGCAACACGGTGTGCTTCAAACCGGCCGAGCAGACACCGGCCATCGCCGCCAAGCTCGTCGAGGCGTTCACGGCAGCCGGTCTGCCCAGGGGCGTGCTGTCCTTCCTTCCCGGGCTCGGTGAGGTCGTCGGCGCCCATCTCGTCACCCATCCGGACGTCGCCACCATCTCGTTCACCGGGTCGCGAGCTGTGGGGCTGGCCATCAACCGGCAGGCAGCGGAGAGCGCAGCCGGTAGCCGGCACATCAAACGCGTGATCGCCGAGCTCGGTGGCAAGAACCCGATGGTGATAGACGACGACGCGGACCTCGATGAGGCGGTACCGGCGATCGCGTACTCGGCTTTCGGATTCTCGGGGCAGAAGTGCTCCGCGACGTCACGGCTCATCGTGCATCGTGCCCGTTACGACGAGTTGATGGACCGGCTCATCGCCCACGCCGAGTTGTTGCGGGTGGGCCACCCCCGAGATGGGGAGGTGAACGTTGGGCCGGTCATCGACGCCGAGGCGCACCAGCGGCTCATGGCGATGGTGGACGAGCCCGGTGGCCGGGTGCGCTACCGCCACGGAGATGTGCCGGACGTGGGGTACTTCGTGCCGCCGACCATCGTCGACGAGGTGCCATTCGACGCGCCCCTCTGGCGCGACGAGCAGTTCGGACCGATCCTGGCCGTCGCCCGCGCCGATGACATCGACCATGCATTCCGCCTCGCCAATGACACGAACTACGCCTTGACTGCCGGGTTGTTCTCCCGCTCCCCCGCCGTGATCGATCGCGCTGCAGAACTCCAGGCGGGCAACATCTACATCAACCGCGGCACCACAGGCGCCGTCGTCGGACGCCAGCCGTTTGGGGGGATGAGGCAATCCGGCATGGGAGGCAAGGCGGGCGGACCGGACACGTTACGCCTGCTGTGCGATGCGATGGTGGTGACGGAGAACACCATGCGGCAGGGCTTTGCCGCCGATCTCGTCACCAGCTGATCGGCGACCGCGCGATTCAGGCGGCGTCGTTTGCGGGCGGGTCGATGATCCGCATGCCCCGCAAGATCGCCTTGCTGCGGTCGACGTAGAGATAGGTCACAGTGTGCACCGAGCCGGGCTCATCGGGACCGTCGGCGCGTTGCGCAGAGTATTGGAACTCCACACTGGGGGAGGGATTGCCATCGAGAAGGGGCCATCGAGTGATCAGGCCGTCGAGCGGGCCGCCGTGGCATTCCACCATCGGGATCCGTACGGGCTCAGCCATGGTGGGTCCTGTCGGGCCGAGCGACACCACCGGCTGCATCGTGGGAATTGCTGCTGTGGGCTGGTATCGGTGTCATTGTTGACCTCTACAGGTGTGACACCGATGAGACGTTGCTCCTTACCGCTCGGGGTCCCAATGATTCGCTCGACCCACTGTCGGGGCTCGGCTCAGCCCCGTTCGGCGATTTCGGGGATCACAATCATGTTCGGGACGACCCTGCTGCGGCGCGGGCGCGGGCCCTGTGCCGGGCACTCGTTGAACACTTCTCGAGCACGCTTCGTCGATGCGATAGCGTCGCTCGGACAATCGCAACCATGAGAACGACGGTGACTCAAAACGTCTCGTTCCTCTCCGCGACCGAGATGCTGGCCGGCACACTGGTCCAGCCCGAGGGAACACCACCCTTCCCGACGGCACTTCTGATTGCCGGGTCAGGACCGCTCGACCGGGACGGGAACCACAAGAAGATGCAGCTCAACGTGAGCCACGACCTCGCCGGCGAGCTCGCCGCGATCGGATGGGCGACGCTGCGCTTCGACAAGCGTGGTATCGGCGAATCCGGTGGGGAGTATCTGAGCACCGGTTTCTTCGATGAGATCGCCGACATCGAGGCCGCGGTGGAATGGCTCGACGCGCACCCTGATGTGGGCTGCATCGTTGCCATCGGGCACAGCGCCGGCGCCATCCAGATCGCTCACCTCGCCGCCGGAGAGACGATCCTCAACGGAGGCGTGTTGCTGGCGACCTCGGCCAAGACCGGCGAGGAGACCCTGCGCTGGCAAGCGGCCGAGATGCAGGACGTGCTGGTGCCGGCTCCGATCAAGGCCTTGCTCAGATTGTTCAGAACGAGCGTGCTCAAGCAGCAGGACAAGGCGATCCAGAGCCTCAAGGCAACGACGACCGACGTCGCCAGGATCCAGCTCGTCAGAACCAACGCCAAATGGATGCGAGAGTTCATGGCCTACGACCCGTTTCCGGCGCTGCGCTCCGCGCAGATTCCACTGCTGGCGATCACGGGAAGCAAAGACGTTCAGGTGGACCCCGCCGACATCGCCACGATCCGGGAGATCGCACCGGAGGGAATCGACGCGCATGTGATCGACGACGTCGATCACATCCTGCGCTACGAGGGGGCCGCCATATCCAATCCCCGTTTGTACCGCAAGCAACTGGAGAAGCCAATCGACCCGAGAGTGATCGATGCGATCGACAGCTGGCTGCGGCGATTCCCCCGGTCCGAGCCCACGAGCCGCAGCGGGGGTTGAGGCTCCACCTCGCTTCAGGCCTCAGCCACGGCTGCCTCGAGGGCGACCTGCATGAGATGCGTCGTGGTGACAACGATCTCCTCGCGAGAACGGCCGAAGTCCCGTCGTAGCGCCTCGTACGCAAACAGGCTCTCCAGCAGCGCAAACGCATCGACCAGCCACTCGGGAGGCGTGCCGTCCTGACCCGACATCGCCCACAACCTCCGGCAGAACGCTGCGACGTAGGCGGAGCGAGCTTGACGTCGGGCCGCGATGGCCGCACCCAACTCGCCGTGTGATTCCGGATCAGCGGCCACCTGCCAATGTGCTCTCCCCATCTCGGCAGCGACCGCATGTGTCTTTTCCAGCACGATGCGGATCAGCTCGTTGGGGGTCGATGCCTCGATTGCGTGCTCGGCAAACACCTCCCCGGTGAGCCGCACATAGCTCCTGGCGACGGCTGCGGCGACGAGCTCTTCCCGGGTGGTGAAGTAGCGAAAGAGCGTGCGACGCCCCACACCGCACGCCGTGGCGATCTCGTCCATCGTCACGTCGACACCGCGCTCCGCAAGCACGATCTCCGCCTTGTCTAGCACTCGCTCTCGCCGCTCCTCGATGAGCGCACTCGGTTGATCCGCGGTCAGCGACATGATCCGAGGTTAGATCTGAAGTGGTCCGCACTAGGGGGTATCGCCGGCGAAGGGAAGTCGAGTGACGTTGTCGGGATCTTCGGCCGAGTCTGAGATGGCGGCGGTGTTGCTTGGCGAAGGGGAACCGGGGTGCGTTTGTCGGGTCGTTCGGTGGGGTCTGTGGCGGCGGTGGGTGGTGCTGGCGAAGGGAGAGGCAGGTTGGGGGTTTGTGTCTGTCCCCCCG
>JBFISM010000052.1:0-22044 GCA_041608535.1 Acidimicrobiia bacterium | reverse complement strand
CCGACGTACTGCGTCGTGACGATGAGGGTACGCCCCTGCTCCTTGAGCGTGGTGAAGCGATCCCAGAACTTGCGCCGCAGCAGCGGGTCGATGCCGGCGGTGGGCTCATCGAGGAACAACAGGTCCGGTTGGTGGATGAGAGTCGCGGCCAGCGCCAGGCGCCGCTGCATCCCGCCGGAGATGTCTTCCGCCCGCTTCGACTCATGACCATCGAGCTCAACGAACTCCAGCGCACGGGCGATCACGTCGTCATGTGCCCAGTGCCTGCCATACAGCGATGCGAAGAAGCGGAGGTTCTCCTCCACGGACAAACTCGGATAGAGGAGCGAATGCTGTGTCATGTAGCCGATGCGGCGGCGGGTCGCGGCGTCGAACTCGGTCGGCGTCTTGTCCAGTACCGACAGCGAGCCTCGGGATGGTTCCAGTACTCCGGTCATGAGGCGAACGGCGGTGGTCTTACCGGAGCCGCTGGGACCGACGAGGCCAACGATGCTGCCCGCCGGGACCATCAGATCGAGGTTGCGGATCCCGTCACCCGTCTCGAAGGTCTTCTCGATCTCATGCGCCATCACCACGGGGGTGCCGTGACCGATGGTGTCCATGCCATCCACTCCAGCTCGTCTCCCTCGTGAATCGTGCCCGCGGCTCGGCGGGCGTCGGTGGTGGGCGTCTGTGCCGCTGTTCGGCTCCCCATCCATACCCTTGGGTGGCGAGCATCAAACGGCTCGGGTGGACGGATCGAGGCCGGTGCCGAGGCTGCGGTCGCGGTTTGTGGGAGAAGGGCGGTGGGTAACCCGATTCCATGCATTCCAACTTCACGCACCACCTGGATCAGGCCGAATCCGACGCAGCACACAGCGATTCGACCGGCTCGAGTCCGAGTCAGCAGATCCCGGGACGGGCACCCAGACCCGTGGCGGAGGCTGCCGGGCCCGGCTGGTCCGACCACCGGTTCGGCACATTCCTCGTCATACTCGGCGTCATCGGCCTCGTCGCGACCGCTGTCGTGGTTACCATCGGTTTCCGCTTCGTCGATCGCACCGGGTCGACAGTCGCCCAGAGCCTCGACCTCACCTCGGATGCGATCACCACCGTCGAGGAAACCGTGGCCGCCACAGCCGATGCGCTCGGGATCGCCGCCGGTGGCCTCGACACGCTCAGGGGAGCGCTCGACACGGCGGGAGAGTCACTCGACGGGGTCGACCAGCTGATCGCCGACGCCACGGTGACGCTCGGCTCCGACGTACCGGAGAGCATCGACGCCATCCGTGACACGGTGCCGGCTCTCGTGCAGAGCGCAGAGTTGCTCGAGACGGCACTGGGCGCAGTCAGCTTCCTCGGCATCGACTACGCCCCCGAGATCCCGCCTGCCGAGTCGCTGCAGCGAGTCGACGATGCCTTGGTCGATGTGGCCGTGTCCCTTCGTAACGGCGCAGACGAGCTCGCTGCCGTCGGTTCCGATGTCGGCACGCTCGGTTCGGATATTCGCTCGCTTGACGAGGACCTCGCTGCGCTCGCAAGCAACTTGGAGCGGGCGGACGGCTTGGTCGAAGGCTATGCGGGCACCGCAAACAGCGTGGCCGCCCTGGTTGCGGCGACCAGCGCCGAACTGGATGCACAACGGACCGAAGGCCAGCTCCTCGTTGTGATGTTCGGAGCGATCCTCGCGCTGCTCCAGATCGTTCCGATTGCCTTCGGCTTGCGCTTGCGGCGACGCGCCGTTGGTGAGGCGAGGTTTGCCGGGTCCACCGCTGGGTATGAGCCGGCCAGCCACATCGATGCAGACAGCTGAGGGAAGGGCAGAGACGTGGTTGCGTTGACAATCGCCATAGTCGGAATCCTCTCCACCGTGCTGGTGGCCGCCTGGTCCATTCGACGACACGGTGCGATGCCCGTGATCGATCCCAGCATCGAGCGGCACTGGCTCGTCACCGCACTGGCTCGGCATCCGGGTGTCGCTTCCTTCGTGGCACGCCGGCTGAGCCGGCAGGCCGCCGGAGGTCTGCTCCTCACCGCAGCGCTGACGTTCGTGTTCGTCCTCAGCGTGTTCGCCGGATGGGTCTTCGACACGCTCGACGAAGTACGCGGATTCGCTGCGTTCGACGAATCGGTTGCGGAGTGGGGTGCCGCCAACGCCACGACCACATCCACCTTCGTGCTGAATCTGATCACCGGACTCGGCGGCACCGAGGTCATCATCGCCGTCTCCATCGCCGTTGCCGCATATGCATGGTGGCGATACCGGAATCTCAACGTGGCGATGTTCGTGGTGAGCGTGGCGATCTCCCAAGCCGTGGTCAACAACGGGTTGAAATGGATCATCGATAGGGAGCGCCCGGCAATATCGCAACTGGCGGGATGGGCCGGGTCGTCGTTCCCCTCCGGGCACACTGCGGCGGCTGCAGCGACGTACGCCGCGGTCGCACTGGTGATCGGGCTCGGCCACTCGGAGCGCGTCCGCGCCTGGCTGGCGGCAGCTGCCATCTCGATCGCACTGGCTGTTGGAGCCACCCGAGCGCTGCTCGGAGTCCACTGGCTGACCGACGTGCTTGCCGGTCTCGCAGTCGGCTGGGTTTGCTTCATCGTCTGCGGGGTGGCGTTCGGCAGTCGTCTGATGCAGTTCGGCGAACCCGTGGCGGCGGCGACTGTTCCCGACACCGGACGTGAGGTCGCTTCGCCACCAGGGGTGGCCGCATGACGGCGCAGGTCCCCTCACGCGTCGAGGCCGGCACGAAGTCCCGACGGCTCGCTCCGTGGCCGCTCACCAAGCGAGATGCGCTCACGATCGCCTGGGCCGCCGTCGTCATGTTTGGTGTCACGGTCGCGGCGGGTCTGATCGTCACGCAGCTCCTCGCCAGCACCGGGCTGGTCGCCACCGACGTCGCCATCAGTGAATGGTTTGCAGCTCGCCGTACCGCAACCTTCGACAGGCTCACGGATCTCGGGTCGGCCTTTTCCGACACCATCACCATCGTCATCGCCCTGCTCGTGGTGGGACCAGTCCTCGTGCTCACCACGCGTCGCTGGAAGGACGCCGTCCTGGTCGCCCTCGCCGTCGCTCTCGAAACGACGGTCTTCGTCGCCACCGCATTCGTGGTGGGACGGGACCGCCCCCCGGTCGAACAGCTCGATGTGTCGCCGCCAACGGCGAGCTTCCCCTCCGGGCACACCGGTGCCGCCGTTGCTTTCTATGTCGGCCTTGCGTTGGTCATCTTCTGGTGGACGCGACGCAAGCCGGTGCGCATCGTCACCGGCACATTGGCTATGGCTATACCGGTGATCGTTGCGCTCTCTCGGCTGTACCGCGGGATGCACTTCACCACCGATGTCATCTTCGGCGCACTCGTCGGTTTGGCCAGCGTGGCGGTCATCAACCACGTGCTGCATCGAACCCAGTCTTCCCACGATGGAGTAGCAAACCCCGACGAACCTGTCGGGCAGGAACAAGGAGTCGCAGCGTGAGCGTCACGAATGAGACCATCGCCGTGGTTGCCAACCCGGTGGGTGGTGAAGAGGAGCGGGAGGGGCTCACTGCGACGCTGCAAGACCACGGTCTCGAAGTGACCTGGCTGGACACGACAGAGGACGACCCCGGCGTTGGCCAAACTCGACGTGCGGCCGAGCAGGGTGCGGGCGTCGTCATCGCATGTGGCGGCGACGGCACTGTGCGCGCATGCATCGAAGGTCTCATCGGAACCGAAACCGCCCTCGCCATCGTGCCCGCAGGCACCGGCAACCTCTTGGTGCGCAACCTCGGTATCGGCGACGATCCTGCCGATATCGTCGATGTGATCAGAACCGGGCGGCGCCGGCGCATCGATGTCGGCTTCGCCAATGGGGAGGCCTTCGCCGTGATGGCGGGTGCCGGGCTCGATGCCGCCGTGATGCGGGACACGTCTCGTCGGGCGAAAGACGTCATGGGGAGTCTTGCCTACGTCATCACCGGTCTGTCGCACCTTCGTGACGACACCGTCCGTTGTTCGATCGACCTCGATGATCGCGAGGTGTTCCGGGGAGACGTGGCCACGGTGCTGGCGGCCAACCTGGGCTCGCTCCAGGCCGGAGTTGAGCTGTTCCCCGAGGCCGACGCCGCCGACGGCGCCCTCGACTTCATGGCCATCAACGCCTCCACCGTCGGAAGCTGGCTGCGATCGGCCGCAGCCGTTCTGACCCGGCGCGAGGTCCCACAGCTCGTCGAACGCTGGACCGGATCGAACGCCACATTGAGGTTTGCAGTCCCCACGCCATATCAGCTCGACGGTGAGGAACGTCCGGCCACGGACCGCCTGGTGATCGAAACCCGATCACGCGCCGTCACCGTCTGCGTTCCGAAAGGCAACCCACCCACATGAGCACCGTTTCCTATGTCCCCGAGACCCGTGGTCTCGACGGTGACGATGCGAAGCAGACGCTTCGCCACGCACGCGTTACCACGGTTGCAGGCAACGCTTTCGTTCGCTTCCGCTACTCCGACGGCTTCAGCTTCGCCAGAGCGATCGCATTCCAGCTCGTCCTCACCGTGATTCCCGGAGTGATCTTTCTCGTTGCGCTGACGGTGCGTCTCGGTGAAGGCCGCCTGCGCTTGGTGCTGTCGTCCCTCGTCGAATCACTCGCTCCCGGGCCAGCCGGGGACATGTTCCGCCAGGCTTTTGAACAAGGCTCCAGTGCGGCATCGACCGGCAACATGGTGGCGATCGTTGCCGGGGCTGCTGCA
The DNA here is from genome assembly GCA_041608535.1 of Acidimicrobiia bacterium. Lineage (GTDB taxonomy): Bacteria > Actinomycetota > Acidimicrobiia > Spongiisociales > UBA5794 > JBFISM01. Next base: position 17,330 of record JBFISM010000052.1, on the reverse strand, counting down.
ATGCTGATCGCAGCCGTCACCGGGATGAGCCAGGTACAGCGCGGAGCATCCCGTATCTACGGTGTCGACGGCGATCGGCCCACCTTGCGCCGCTACGGGCTGGCGACCGTGCTCTCGCTCACCGCAGGCGTCTTGCTGACTGCGGCCTTCGTCGCCATCGCGCTGGGCGACGCCATCCAGGACTCGTTTCAGGACGGTCCCAGCACTCTCTGGATGTGGGTGCGGGTGCCGCTCGGCCTCGTCACACTCGGCGCCGGTCTCGCCGCGCTCTTCAAGGCGGCACCCAACCGGCGGCAGCCGAAGTGGACGTGGTTGGCCACCGGCGGCTTCATCGCGGTCGTTGGCTGGTTCGCCGTCTCTGCACTGCTGGCCCTCTACCTCAATGCCAGCGGCACCGTTGGTGAGACCTACGGTCCCCTCGCCGGGTTCATCGGGCTGATGCTGTGGTCACAGCTCTCAGCGATAGCGATTCTGTACGGTTTGTCGTTCGCTGCCGAACTCGAGGCGTATCGGGCAGGGATCAGCGAGCCACGAGACGATCATGATCAGTCGCGCCAGCCGGTGGAACAACCCGTGGCGGTGGGCTCGTGAGTGTGCGCAGCGAGCTTTGCGCTCGACCGGTGGAGGGTTCTCTGACGCTGGCATCGTACGCAACAGATGCCACGCCGCTCGTCGACGGGAAATCGGCGGCCAAAGACGAGCTCGATGATCTTGGTGAGCGTCTCTTCGATCTGCACGAGATCATGTTCGCTCATCGGGATCGAGCGGTCCTGCTCGTGCTGCAGGGAACCGATGCCTCGGGCAAGAACGGAACGATCAAGCATGTCGTCAATCGGTTCAATCCGGCGGGAGTTCGGGTCACCGAGTTCGCGGAGCCGACGGAAGAAGAGGCGTCGCACCACTTCTTGTGGCGCATCGAGCGAGCGCTGCCCGACTTGGGTCAAATCGGAGTGTTCTCCCGGTCTCACTACGAGGATGTCATCGTGCCGGCCGCCACCGGGTCTGTCGATGAGGACGAGCTCGAGCAACGCTACTTCGATATCGCCGAGTTCGAGGACGGTCTCGTGGAGCGGGGCTTTGCCATCGTCAAGTGTTTCCTCCACATCTCCTACGACGAGCAGCGCCGGCGGTTCCTCCGCCGGCTGCGGCGTCACGACAAGCGATGGAAGTTCGAAGAAGGGGACATCGATACCAGGCGGCTGTGGGACGGCTACCAGCGGGCCTACGGTGACATGCTGGCTCGCAGCACGGACGAAGTGCCGTGGTATATCGTCCCCTCAGATCACAAGTGGTACCGCAACTGGGCGATCGCCCAGCTGCTGGTGGAGACCTTCGAGGACATGAAGCTCGACTACCCCGAGCCCGATCTCGATCTGGCTGCGCTCCGGGAGAAGCTCGATGACTGACCTGCGAGACGTCCACGAGGTACAGCCAGATGTCCAAGACATGAGAACCAACGACGAGGAGGGCACCCCGGGCCAGGCGCGGCTTGCCGTACGGACCGTGCTCGGCGACATCTTCACCGAGGGCAACCATGTGGAGGTTCTCCGCAACGGCGAGCAGATCTTCCCGGCCATGCTCGAAGCCGTGGAGAACGCCGAGACCTCGATCGACTTCGTCACCTTCGTCTATTGGGGTGGCGAGATCTCAGCCACCTTTGCCCAGGCGCTTGCGGACCGAGCCCGCAACGGAGTGCGGGTGCGTGTGGTTCTCGACGGGTATGGCTCGATCCCGATGAAACAGGATTGGATCGACGAGATGGAATCGGCGGGCGTCATCGTCGAGCGCTTCCGCCCGGTGATGCGGTGGAAGTTCTGGGAGACCGATCACCGGACACATCGCAAGATCCTGGTCTGCGACGACAGAGTGGCATTCACCGGCGGGGTGGGAATCGCCGACGAATGGAGGGGCGATGCCCGCAACCCCGACGAGTGGCGGGAGACGCACTTCCGCATCGAGGGCCCTGCGGTTCTGGGGCTGCGCGCCGCCTTCCTCACCGACTGGCGGGATACCGGTCACCGCATCGACCGCACCGACATCGACGTCACCGTCCCCCCGCCGGCCGGGGACATGGAGGTCGCAGTCGTCGATGGATCTGCCCAGATCGGGGTCAACGACGCCGAACGACTGCTCGAAGCGCTGGTGGCTGCCGCCGAGCGGCGCATCGTCATCCAGACGCCATACTTCAACCCAACCGACGAGCTCGTCGAAGCGCTGCGGGAAGCGCAGCACCGGGGGGTCGAGATCGACATCCTCCTGCCGGGCCCGAACATCGACAAACAGATCTCGTTCGTCATGGCCAAGTACCGGTACCACCCGTTGGTCGAGGACGGCATCCGGGTGTGGATCTATCAACCCACCATGATGCACGTGAAGGCCATGGTGGTCGACGACGAGATCGCCGTCGTCGGATCGGTCAACTTCAACCGAAGGTCGGTCGAGAAGGACGAGGAGGTCGCGCTGGTCGTCAACGATCGCAGGGTGGTGGCGACTCTGCTCGAGCATTTCGAGGAAGATCGGGAGGCCAGTGTGCCGGCGTGCGACGAGGGGCCACCGACGATCACGGAAAGGGCGCTGGCGCGGCTCGTCTGGCCGATCCGCCGCGAGCTCTGAGCTTCATCGCGAACCGAACACCGCACCTCGTACGTACCTAGCTGGTACACGGAGAGAGAGGTGTCCCCCATGTCTGCGCAAAGAGCGCGCCTTCTCGTCGTGACCGGGCTTCTGGTTGCGGCAACCCTGGTATCGGTACCCGCCCTGGCCACCCACGAGGACGTCATCCCCGAAGTCATTCCCCAGAGTGATGTCGGCGTGGCGCTCGACCCGGTTGCCGGCGGCTTCACCACCCCGCTGTGGGCGATCAGCCCCCCCGGCTTGCCCAATCGCCTCGTTGTTGTCGATCAGGTGGGCAAGGTCTGGTCGATCCGGCTCGGCGTCAATGAGCCGAACCCGCGCCGCAATCTCCTGTTGGACGTCGGTGTAGATGGTCTCGGACTTCTCGTCGAGCTCGGCGCCTTCGGTCCCGGCACCTTCGACGAGCGTGGCCTGCTCGGGCTTGCCTTCCATCCCGGCTACGCCCGCAATGGGCTGTTCTACACCTACACGTCCGAGCCGGTGGACGGCGCCGCCGACTTCTCCACCATGCCCGCCGGTGAGACGGCCAACCACCAGACCGTGATCCGCGAGTGGCGTGTGTCCAACCCCACCCGCGGGCACTCGACGGCCGATCCGGCGAGCACTCGGGTGCTGCTCACCATCGATCAGCCCCAGTTCAACCACAACTCCGGAGCGCTCGCCATGGATGCGCAGGGTCTGCTGTACATCGGTGTCGGTGACGGCGGCGCCGCCGATGACCAAGGTGTCGGGCACGCCGAGGGTGGCAACGGTCAGGACCTCAGCGAGAACAACCTGTTGGGCAAGATCCTGCGGATCGACCCACGCGGATCGAACTCGGCGAATGGGGAATACGGCATTCCGGCCGACAACCCGTTCGTCGGGGTCGATGGTCCGGACGAGATCTATGCGTACGGCTTCCGCAACCCGTTCCGCTTCTCGTTCGATTCGGCCACGGGCGATCTCATCGCCGCCGACGTCGGGCAGAACGACATCGAAGAAGTCGATGTCGTCGTCGCCGGAGGCAACTACGGCTGGCCCGTCAAGGAGGGCACGTTCCTCTTCGACATGAACGGGGATGCTCCGGGGTTCACCACCGTCGATTCGCCGGGTGTCCCGGCCGGCATGATCGATCCCATTGCCCAATACGACCACGACGAGGGAATCTCGGTGGCGGGCGGTTTCGTCTACCACGGGGCCGCCATCGGCGATCTCGCCGGTAGCTACGTGTTCGGGGACTTCTCCCTTGGATTCGTTCCGGCGAACGGCCGTCTGTTCCATCTCACCGACGGCGGCTCGATCGCCGAGCTGGTGCCGGACTCCGGAGCCTTGGGTCGCTACCTGATGGCACTCGGCCAGGACGGCACGGGCGAGATCTATGTGCTGACGAGCGAGAACTTCGCCCCCGTTGGCCAGACCGGCACCGTGCACCGGTTGGTGCCCGGCGCCGGCTGATCGATTCGACCGCCGAGACGAGAGAGCCCGGTCCGGTCACGGGCCGGGCTCTCACTCAGGGTTGGGACTCAGAGGAGACCGAACCCGCGTAGATCGTGCTCCAGCTGATCGAGGGACGAGAAGAGCACCCCGTGGACGCCGGCGTCGGCGGCACACTCGAGATTGAGCGAACGGTCGTCGACGAAGATCACGTCTTGCGGATCGCGTTGGGTTATGTCCAGCGCCATGCGGTAGATCCCGGCCTCCGGCTTCTTCGTCCCGAGATAGCACGAGCTGAGGAACACGTCGAACAGCTCATGCAGACCGAAGGCGGCGATGCGGTGGTCGTTGAGCTCGCGCGACTCGTTGTTCAAGGTGGCGAGGAACACACCGTTGCTGCGGAGCTTGCGCACCAGATCGAGGCTGCCCGGTAGCTCCTGGGAGAGGCTCCTCATGGCTTCCCAGAACGCAGACCGGGAGAACGCACGTTCTCGGTAGAAGACCGTGCGGTCGAGGTAATCGTCGAGCGACAGCTCTCCGGTCTCGAATCCTTGCGCCAGCAGCTCGTGGCGATCGCTGAATTCGGCCCAGTCGAGATCGAACCGATCGATGACCGCCCGCCGGCAGTGACGGTCCCATCCGTTGGTGAGAAGGACGCCGCCGACGTCGAAGAAGACCGCAGTCGGGGCCGGTGCGCTCAGGTGATCTGCTCGATCTTCTCGTCCAGCGTTGCCAGCAGGTCGGCGTAGGAGTCGGCGAACTTGACCACCCCTTCTTCCTGGAGCTCGGCCGTGAGCCGGTCGAAATCGACATCGAGCTCGGCGAGGCGAGCGATTGCCGTTTGCGCCCCGGCGACGTCGTCGGTGAGGGCATCGGACTCGATCTCGCCATGGTCGAGGAATGCCTCGAGGGTCTGCGGCGGCATGGTGTTCACAGTGTTACGGCCGATCAGGTTCTCCACATACAGCACATCGTCGTACTCGGGGTTCTTCGTCGAGGTGGACGCCCACAGCACCCGTTGCGGCCGGGCACCGCGGCGACGTGCCTCGGCGAAGTCCTCTCCCTCGAAGATCTCCCGGTAGCGTGCATAGGCCAGCTTGGCGTTCGCTATCGCCACGGTGCCTCGCATGGCCAGCGCCTCGTCGCTTCCCACCTTCTCCAGCGCGGTGTCGACCTTGGTGTCCACCCGGCTCACGAAGAATGAAGCCACCGAGGCGATGCTCGTCGGGTTGGCGGCCCGGTTCAAGCCGCGGACGTAGGCCTGGGCGATGTTCTCGTAGTCCTCCATCGAGAACATCAGCGTTGCGTTGACGTTGATGCCTTCGGCGATCAGCTCCTCGAAGGCCGGAACTCCTTCTGCGGTCGCCGGCACCTTGATCAGCACATTGGGGCGGTGAACCCACGTCCACAACCGCCGTGCCTCGGCGATGGTGGCAGCAGTGTCGTTGGCCAAGCGGGGTGACACCTCGAGACTCACGTAGCCGTCGGCGCCATTGCTCATGTCGTACACCGGGCGCAGCGCATCCGCCGCTCCCTGGATGTCGAGGATGGCGAGCTGCTCGAAGACCGATTCGACCGTGGTGTGCGGGGCCACCGCAATGATCTGTTTGATCTGGTCGTCGTACTCCTCGGACGACCCGATGGCCGCTTGGAAGATGCTCGGGTTGCTCGTCAGACCCCGAACACCGGACGCGATGGTCTCGTGGATGCTGCCCGTCGTGAGCATGTCGCGCCGGATGTAGTCGATCCACACCGACTGTCCGGCGGCATGTAAGTCATGCAGCTTGGTCATTCCAATGGTCCTTTCACGGCTGATGGCGGGCCGGATGCGATGGTCGTTTCAACCGTAGCAGTGCCCCGGATATGCCAGACGATGCGGCGCTTCGGCTCAGAACTCGTCGAGTACGGCCTGGATGCGATGCCGGGTGTCACCGAGGTCGTCACGCTGCAACGCAAAGGCGACGTTGGCTTCGAGAAATCCGACCTTGGTGCCGCAATCGAAGCGGGTGCCCTCGAATCTCAATCCGTGGAAGGGTTGATCGCCGATGAGCTTCACCATGGAGTCGGTGAGCTGGATCTCGTTGCCGGCGCCCGTCGTGCCCAACTCGAGGTACTCCATCACCTCGGGCTGGAGGATGTAGCGACCCACGATGGCGAGCTGGGAGGGGGCATCCTCCGGGTCGGGCTTCTCGACGAGACCGCGCACCTCGACCAACCCGTCTCCGGCATCCTCACCCGGCGTCACGATGCCGTAGCGGTGGGTTTGTTCACGCGGCACCTCCATGAGGGCCACAACACTGCCACCCCGCTCGTGGTAGACGTCCATCATCTGCGTCATCGCTCCGGGCTGCGCCATGATGAGATCGTCGGCGAGTAGCACCGCAAACGGCTCGTTGCCGACGAAATGCCGCGCACACCACACCGCATGTCCGAGACCGAGTGGTTCGCCTTGGCGTACATACGCCAGCCGGCCCGGCTTCGGCTCCGAGCGTTGGATCAGATCGAGCGCCTGGGTCTTGTTGCGGTCGAGCAGCGTCGCCTGCAACTCGCCGTTACGGTCGAAGTGATCCTCGATGGCGGTCTTGCCCCGTCCGGTCACGAAGATGACCTCTTCGATGCCCGCGTCGTGCGCCTCGCGCACCGCATATTCGATGAGCGGCGTGTCGACGACGGGCAGCATCTCCTTGGGTAACGCCTTGGTGGCCGGGAGGAAACGGGTGCCCAAACCACCGACGGGGAAGATGGCTTTGCGGACGGGAGGATGTGTCATCGGCGTGATGTTATCCAGTGGTGGCGACTTCGGCCGTCACGCGTGCGGCGTGTCCTTTGGCGCGGACGTTGTACCAGGCGTGCTCGACGGTGCCGTCGGGGGCGATGACGATGGTCGATCGGATAAGACCCTCGTATGTCTTGCCGTAGTTCTTCTTCTCTCCCCATGCACCGTATGCCTCAGCCATGGTGTGGTCCTCATCCGAGAGCAGCGGGAACGTCAAGCCATGCTCTTCTTGGAATTTCGCCAGCTTCGACGGTGGGTCGGGGCTCACGCCGAGGATCTCGTAACCGGACGTGTAGAGGTCGTCACGGCGGTCCCGGAAGTCGCAGCTCTCCGTGGTGCACCCCGGTGTGAAGGCACGGGGATAGAAGTAGAGGACCAGCCCGCCGCCGGCGTAGTCGTCGAGGGTGACCGTCTCGCCGGCCTGGTTGGGTCGGGAGAAGTAGGGAGCTGCGTCGCCGATCTCGAGCCGCATGGGAACCTCCGCGGTGTTCGGTGTGCTCGTTACTCAACTGCGGGGAGGGTCGGTGAGGGTAGTGGGGTCGATGGCTCGTGCTGGCGGCTGCGGAGCTGGCCGCAGGCGGCCTCGATGCCACGACCTCGAGTATCGCGCAGGGTGGCGTTGGCACCGGCTGCGGTGAGGGCGTCGAGGAACCGGCGCACCGCGGCGAGCGAGGCCGGTCGCTCTCGAGTGAGCGGTGTGGGGTTGAGGTTGATGACGTTGACGTGCGCCCCCAACCGCCGTGCGATCGCCGCAAGCTTGTGTGCTTGCCCGCTGGTGTCGTTGGTTCCCGCCATCAGGGTCCACTCGAGGGACACCCGGCGTCCTTTGTTGCTCTGGTAGTGCTCGGCGGCCGCGATGACCTCGCCGAGGGGATAACGCTCGTTGAGCGGCACGAGTTGCGATCGCAGGTCGTCGTCGGCGGCGTGCAGGCTGACGGCAAGCCCCACCTGCCATGGCTCTTCCGCCAGCGACAGCATCCCGGGGACGAAACCGACCGTCGAGACGGTGATCGACCGTGCCCCGATACCCATCGTGTCGACCATTCTGCGCAGGGCTTCTCGCACCCGGGCGTAGTTGGCCAGCGGTTCGCCCATCCCCATGAACACCACGTTGCCGATCCGCTGCGGTGCGCCCCGCAGCGGATGTTTCCGTAGGTGAGCCTGGGCGTAGGCCACCTGGGCCACGATCTCCCCTGCCTCGAGCTGACGTTCGAAGCCGAACTGACCGGTGGCGCAGAACGTGCAGGCCATCGCACATCCCGCCTGCGACGATATACACAGCGTGGTCCGGCGGGCATACCCCATGGCGACGGCCTCGATGGCAGCGCCCGTCGGTGTACGGAAGAGCCACTTGACGGTGCGCCCCCGATCGCCGTGGTGGGTTGCCTCCACTGTGAAGGGATACAAGTCGTCGGCCAGGGTGTTGCGGACCGCTTCCGGGAGATTGGACATCTCCTCTGCCGAGAGCACTGGTGTCTCGTAGAGCCAGCGACGCAGCTGGTCGCTGCGATAGGCGGGTTCGCCGGGGAGCAGCAATCCCAGCTCCTCCGGGGCATGCAGATACGGCATGGACTTCAACTCAGTTCGGCGGCCTGCCGTTTCCAGTCTTCCACTGCCTCGGGGGCGACGTCGAGTGCCGCGGCGATGTGCTGCGAGTCTGCGGCGATGAGTGCGGAGAAGCTGCGGATCCCGGCTTCATGGAGGCGGCCGTCGTACACCGGACCGATCCCCTTGATCCGGCGCAAGTCGTCTTCCGGCTGCGCCGCGGCCGCCGCGGCAGCCGGCGGCTCGGCTTCGGTGGCAACCGGAGCCGGGCGGGGAGCGGGGGATCGGCGAAAAGCCGGTGCGGGTCCGGTGTCGACTTGCGGCGCCGGGAAGATGGAATGTCGTTTCCACCACAGGACGAGACCGGCGAGCCCGCCCATAGCGAGGAGGAGGATCGACTTCTTCATGGTCACTCGGTCATGGCTTGCATGACCACTGCTGCCACGGCGGACTGGTGCTGGCGTACAGCCAGTACGCCACCGCGATGTTCGCTTCCGGATCGAATACGTCCGCGCCTTCCCATCCGGCGCTTGCCGATGCCGACTCCCAGGTGCCCGGGATGAACTGGAACAGTCCGGCCGCCCCTGACGCCGGGTTGAGTGCGTTGGGGTCGCCACCGCTCTCGCAGGCCATCACGTTGAGCGCATCATCGACGAGCTCCGCCGGCCAGTACGCCTCGACCAGTGAACGCCACTGCTCGACTGAGGCCGGTGGTGGAGCGGGGGCTTCAGTCGTCGTCGTTGTGTCAGGTGGGGTCGTGGTGGGCGGGGTTGTCGTCGTGGTCGGTGGGGTCGTCGTCGTGGTCGGTGGGGTCGTGGTGGGTGGAGCTGTGGTTGGGGGTGTTGTCGTGGTGGGCGGAGCCGTCGTCGGGGCCGCTGTCGTGGTGGGATCGGCGGTCGTCGGCGGTGCGGTGAGAGGGGCCTCGGTCGTCGTCGTAGTGGCCAACCTCGATTCTCCGATGCGGGCCTGTTCGGGAGACGGCAGCGGTGCGGTCCTCGTGGTCGTTGGCTCGGCCACCAGCGACACCGACGCCGGACGCGGTGCTTGCGTTTGCGGCACGGGGCTGGTGCGCAGCTGACTGGCTACGGCGGCGGCTGCGATGCGACCTGAGGCCACCGGCGGCAGAACGACTCCGTTGGAGGTCGCCGAGGTTTCGACAGGTTCACTCGAGAATGCCGCGAATCCCATCACCGCCAGCAGCAAGATGACGACGACGAACGCTACTGGTGAGCGTTTTGGCACTTCGAGGGGCTCCGCTCTGTGTTGGTGCGCCCAAAAAGGGGTTGCGCACGGCGCCGTGTCGCAGCGCAAGCGTCTGGTCACAGCGCATGACCTACAAGATTGGGCCGGAGGCTAAACGGATGGACCGGCTCGATCCAACTCTACATGGAAGAATATGGAGTACACCCTCACGTGGTGGCAGCCCCCGAGGTGCTCACCCGAGGGTCGCCGGTGGCGATGACTCCCTCCTCGTCGACCTGGATGGCGGCAACCGGTCCCCAGCCGCGCTGCCAGTCGTCCACCTCGACGACCTGGTGCCCCCGGCTGCGCAGCCGGTCGCCATACCGGGCGCCAAACGGTTCGATGCGCACCGTGTGGCCCGGTGCCGCCCAGTCGTCGATCACCCAGCGGGGAGCCGCCACCGCCTCGACGAGGGTCTGACCCGCAAGACGCATCCGTGCGGCTACCTGGAGGAGAAGCTGGGGTTGGTACTGTCCTCCTCTCGTTCCGAGCAGCATCTCGAGACGACCCGCAGGGGTTGTCCACAGGGTCGGCGACAGGGTGTGGAGCGGGCGGCGTCCGGGTGCCAGCTCGTTGGGGTGTTCCGGACGGAGGGTGAAGCCGGCCCCACGATTGTGCAGGAAGATGCCCGTCCCGTCGATGCTACGAGCGGCGCCTATGCCGTGGAAGTTGGACTGGATGAGCGAGATGCCGGCGCCGCTGCCGTCGCGGACGACGAGATGCGTCGTCCCACCCGGCGGGCGGGCGAGTGGGGGACGAGCGACGGCTCGGTCGACATCGACCAGAGTCGCCAGGTGACCGAGCCGAGCTTCGGCGAGCAGATCCTCGGGTCGTAGCGGTGCGGTTGCGGGATCGGTGACGATGTCGTCACGGTCATGGGCGGCCACTCGATATGCCTCGATCAGCGTGTGGTGGAATGCCGGATCTTCCGGATCAGCGGTGGCGGTGAGACGTTCGGCGATCCACAGCGCGGCCAGCGTCAGAAAGCCTTGCGAGTTGGGGGGCACGGTCCACCCGACCACGTCGACGATGTCGACACCGATCGCACGCACCCAGACGCTCTGGAACCGGGCGAGATCGTCGATGTCGATGCAGCCCTCGCTGAGGCGCACCAGATCTTCGCCGAGCACGTCGAGGTAGAAGGCATCCCGGCCGTCTCTGGCGAGACGCTCGAGGCTGGTCGCCAGATCCGGTCGGGTCACGACGCTGCCCGCCGCAGCCGGCCGGCCGTCGGGGTACATCCATGCCGCTGCCGGTTGCCCGAAGAGCAGCGGCTGCAACCTCTCGATGGATGCCGCCAATTCGGGCGACACCTCGAAACCGTCCGCTGCCAGCTCGATGGCGGGACGAAGCACCGATTCGAGATCGAGCGTCCCCACGTTCTCCAAGAGCGCCACCCAGCCGTCGACACAACCGGGGATCGTGATCGACTCGGGACCCCGCAGCGGGACCTCGGTCAGCCCGCGGCTGCGGAGGTCTGCCGCAGACGCGTTCGATCCGGCGTAGCCCGAGCTGTTGAGGGCCGCCGGTCGTGGATCCCCGGGATGGTGGACGAGAGCAAAGAGATCGCCGCCGGGCCCACACGTATCCGGACGAACCACCCCGACTACGGCATTGGCCGCTACTGCCGCATCGACCGCATTGCCACCGGCGCGCAGCACCGCTGCCCCGGTGCGAGACGCGAGGTGGTGAGTACTCGCCACCATGCCGCCGTCGTGGTCGCCGATCAGCGCCAGCGGTGCATCGGGGTGGCGCGCTGGGGGAGGGGTCCGCTGCATGATCCTTGCTTTGGGCGATGGTCGGGGTAGGTTACGCCTCACGGGTCATCGCGACCCACCCGGGCGGAGCGTCGTCACGGCGGCCGGGGCGGACTGAGCGTCACCAACGAACGTTGATCGCCTCGAGCCGGAGCCCGACGATGCCGCAATCCCATCCTTTCCAGCTGTCTGTTCGGATCGATGGAGCCATTGCGTTGCTCGCTGCGGGCATCGTGTTCTCCATCGTCGCAACGCAGACCCTGCCGCATGCGCTGGGCCCGTGGGTGCTGCTGCTCGCCGGATCGCTCGGGCTCCTCGTTCGTGACGCCACCGCAGCAGTGCACTGGCCGGTGGTCCTGGCGCTGGCGCTCGCATTGCCACCGGAGAGCGCCGTCCTCGTGGCGCTGCTTCCCGCCCTGGCCGGACTGGTGGCGGGTGTCGTGCGACGGCGCACCACCGTCCTGCCACTTGCCGAATTCGTCGCTCTGCTCTGCTCGATCCTCGTCGCAGTGGCGGTGGCCGCAGGTGTGCAGGACGGCGCCTCGGTGTGGCGTCTCGTGGTTGGTGGGGCTCTGGCCGGGGCGTTGCTGTGCGGTCTGCGGTTCCTCATTCAGGGCAGGCTGGGCGGGGATGAGCTGCGCTGGGTTGTATCCGACACACGCGAGGACATGCGAGATGCGCTGTTCGGCGGGGCGACGGCGGCACTGCTCGGCCACCTCGCCTGGATGGCGATGTCCGGCGAGGGTGGTGCACCGTGGCCGGTGCTGCCCTGGGTGGTGCTTCCCGCGGTGATGTTGGGTCTCGCAGCCGTGGTCGCTGTCGAGCTCAGCAGACACGGTGGGCGCGTGGTGGTGGACGAGGCCGTGGCAGCCCACCTGATGGCCATCGAGATCGAGTCGCTTGCCAGACGAGGCCACGTGGAGCGAGTCCTGAGGCTGAGCTTGGCGGTTGCTGCCGGATGTGGGCTGTCGGCGCGGCGGCGAACGGAGCTCGCCACCGCAATGGCCGAGGGAACATCGTTTCGGGCTGGGTCGGTCGAACGCAACATCGTTGCGATCGCAACGGCCTACGACGTGGCGACAACACCGCGGCCAGGCGGCGAAGCAGTGGCCTCGAGTGCCGCCGTGACATCATTGCGCACCCGATTCGGCGGTATCGAAGACGCAGCGATCATTCGGCTCATCGAGGACGCCGTGGCACCCGGGACCGTGGCGGCGAGTGTGACAGCGTGATCGCCGGCCCGGGATACCCGACGCCGGGCGAGACGCCGCAGTGGGGGACATCGGTGGGCATTCCGCTGCTCGGCGTGCTCGTCCTGTTCGCGGCAGCGCCCCTCGGTGTGTGGGCGGCCGCCCTCTCCGCACTCGTCGCCGGTGCGGCCGCAGTCGCCATGTTCCGCCAGGACCGCATCCACCGCATCCAGCGCCGCCTAGCTGCGGAGCTTGCGGCTCGGGCAGATCGAATCGCCGGGGATACCACGCCCCGGCACCGCCGGATCGCCGAACTGGCCGACCTCATCGCGGCACGCACGGGGGTTGACGATGCACGCCGTACGGAGCTCGCCACGGCGGTGACGTTGCGCTCGCTCGACCGCCTCGTCGAACCCAACGATCCGGTGTGCGCTCCTGCCCTCGTCGCCGGGTGTGTATCGAGCTGGGCGCAGCTCGCCGGCATCCTGGCCGGGCGCGGGGACGATGAGTGGGGCCGGCAGGCTGTGCTCATCATCGACATCGCTGATCGATACGATGCCCTGCGGAGTCAGGCATTGGGACCGGTGGCCGCGATCAATCTGCTCGCTGCTGCGAGCCCGCCCGAGGAGCGGCGCCTCCTCGAGGCCCTCAACGACGTCGTCGTGCTGTCGCCGTCGTTTTGAGCCGGCTTACCGTTCTTTGGCGGCCGAACCCGACTCGCCACGAACGCCGCGGCGGAACAGGCGTGGCTTCTTGCGCATCTGCTCCTCGATGAACACGCCGAGCCCGACGGCGAGGAAGACGTCCCCCAACGAGATGACGGTTCCCGGCAGCGGAATGATGTCCGCCAGGAAGGGAGCGATGGTGTCGGTGTCGAGCAGAACGTGCTTTCCCTGGACGGTGAGGTTGCTACCGAGACCGGCGAGTTCGGCCGCTTCGGGGAGAACCGGCATACCACCGTTGAGTGCGATGACCACGAAGTTCATGAACAGCCCGATCCCTGCGATCCACATCCCCGCTTCGTTGCGATTGATCCAGACCATCGTGAGGATCAGGGCATAGGAGCCGAGTAGCAGGCCGACCGCCAGCGGCTGCGACGATGCGGGAACCCGGGTTGCCGCGAGCTGGAGGGCGAGGCCGACCATGAGCAGCCACCAGGCCCTCGCATCGACGTCCCCCAGATTCGTCAGACGCCCGCCGCGAAGAGCGCCGACACCTGCGGACAGCACCAGAACGATGACGACCCAGGTCATTGGGCGACGTTACCCCAGAGCGGCGTGGCCAAAGTCGCCCCCAGCGGACGACATTTCGCGCTCAGCCGGAGAAAACGGCGAGATCGGTCTCCAGAGACTCGGCGGTGAGTGTTCCGAAGAGGCGTTTTGCGACTGCACCGTCACTCGAGATCCAGAACGTGGCGGGAAGGCCGAGTGGGGAGTACTCGACGTTGACGACGTCTTTCTCGTCGAACCCGATCGTGTACTCCACCCCGATTTCGGTAGCGAACCGTTCCGCCGCCACGATGTCGTCCTGCACAGCCACCCCGACGACGGCTACCTCCGGATGAGCCTTCTGGAATGCATCGAGGGTCGGCATCTCCTCCCGACATGGAAAGCACCACGAAGCCCACAGATTCAAGATGACGGGGCGCCCGTCTTCGGCGAGGTGGCGCGACAGCGTGAAACCCTCTCCGTGGAGGGTGGGCACAGAGAAGTCAGGCGCAACGTCGTCGCCGGTGGGCGCGTCGTCGACGGCAGAGGCGAGGTCGCGGAGATCGTTGCTCACCACGAGAGATCGTGATTCCTGCTCGGGGCTTGGGGAGCGGAGGAATGCCATTGCGCCGGCGGCGATGAGGCCAAGAACCGCGACAGCCAGCATCAGTCGACGCCGTCCTACCCCAGCACGCGGCGTTGTGTACCCCTCGTGGTGGTGGTGCTGGTGTTTGCCCTCCGCGTCCTGGGGCGAGTCGTCGTACATCACTCTGATTCTGCCAACCCCACCGCCGTACACGAACCGGGGGTCTGCCGGCGACGGTACGATGCGGCATGAGCTTCTTCACCCGCAATCGTGAGGAGCTGATCGCCAAGGGCATCGACCCCGCACGGGTACCGCCGGGCCAATACGTGACAGAGCGGTTCCCCGTGCTCCATGCCGGGGTGGTACCAGACGTCGATCTGGCACAGTGGGACTTCGCCGTCACCGGTCTCGTCCGCGCAGAATGTCGCTGGACCTGGGACGACATCCGGGCGATGCCGACCGAGCGGCTCACCGCCGACATCCACTGTGTGACCAAATGGTCGAAGTTGGACACGCAATGGGAAGGCATTCCGCTGACGCAGCTGTGGAAGCAGATCGACCCAGATCCCACCGCGACCCATGCTCTGGTCGGCGCCTATCACGGCTTCACTGCCAACATCCCGCTCGAAGATCTGGTGCGGCCGGGCAACATGCTGGCTCACACCTACGCCGGCGCACCGCTCGAGCTCGAACACGGCTACCCGCTCCGACTCGTCGTGCCGCATCTCTACTTCTGGAAGTCGGTGAAATGGGTTCGTTCGATCACGCTGCTCGACCACGACGAACCCGGGTTCTGGGAACGGAACGGGTATCACATGTACGGCGATCCGTTCCGGGAGCAGCGGTATTGGGGTAGTTGACGCTGCGTCTGGCGACGCATCAGGATCCCAGCGCCGCCAGCAACGCCTCCAACACAGCGAGGTCCTCGAGGAGCAGTTCGGTGTCCAGAGCCTCGTCCTCGGAGGTGTGCCAAGCTGGATTGTCGGGTCGCCACAGCATCGCCGCCGGCACGCCATGGCGGGCGAACGCCTCGTGATCTGAGATGTCGCCTCGCTCGAGAGCGACGATCTCCACCCCCACGCTGCTGCCGGCGTTGACCAGCTCGCTCACCATCGCCGGGTCGCCGTTCTCGAATGCCACAGCCATCAAACGGTGGCCCACCCCGATCATGTCGATGGAGACCATCCGGTCGGGCAGCTCGCCGAGCGTGGCCAGGCGATCGGCTGCATAGCGCGAGCCGAAGTGGTGATCGTTCGGGCCGTAGCCGTCGAGCACTTCCTCAGCGCCGAAGAACACGGCATGGACGGCGACACCGGGTGCGGGGGCCTCATGCAGCCTCCTGATCAGCTCGAGCAGGACCACCGCACCGGATCCGTTGTCATCCACCCCCGGTGAGATCGGCACCGTGTCGTAATGCACTCCCAGCACGATCGACACCGGGCCCTCTCCGATCGGCTGCGCCCAGACGTTGGCGGTCGTCTCGCCGTTGGGAAGCGGCACCGTCTGGAAGGTCACGGGGCTGCGGGTGATCGTCGACACCGTGGCACCGAGCAGCTCAGCCGTGATCTTCTCCGCCGCCGAACCGCCGGGACGGGGAAGGTGGAGACCGTGAGTGGCGAGATCGGTGAACATGCGCTGTGCCGTGGCTGCGTCGCTGCGGTCGAGCACCACGGTGGTTGGTGGTGGCTCGGTTGTCGTGGTGGTGGTGGTGGTGGTCGTCGTGGTGGGGCTGGGGGTGGTCGTGGTGGCGGCGAGAACCGTCGTCGTTGGCGCGGCTGAGGTGGGGGACGCCTCGGCGGCGATCGCAGCCGCGTCCTGTGTGGGTTGCGCCGCAGGAGAGCAGGCCACGGTGGTGAGGAACAACGCCGCAAGCGGCGCCAGGAGACCCCGGCGCCGCTGCGCCGGGGTGGAGCAAGTGGGGGAGAAGACGCTGGGTAGGATGCGGGAACGATACCGACCTGGAGAAAAGAGCCTGGATGTCCCCCACCGACGGCGTGCACGACCCCTTTGCCGCCAAGTCCACCATCGACACTGCGCTCGGGGAGCGCACCGTCTACCGGCTCGATGCCCTCAAGGATCTCGGCGACATCGATGCGTTGCCGTACACGATCAAAGTCCTCCTCGAAGCTGTGCTGCGGACCCATGACGGGACCGTTGTGACCGACGATGACGTGACGGCGCTCGCCCAGTACGACGCATCCAAAGTCGAGGACACCGAGATCGCCTTCACCCCGGGGCGCGTGGTCCTTCAGGACTTCACGGGTGTCCCAGCGGTGGTGGATCTGGCGGCGATGCGTGAAGCCATCGTCAGGATGACGGGCGAGGAGACAGCTGCCCGCGAGGTGAACCCACTGGTGCCCGTCGATTTGGTCATCGATCACTCGGTGCAGGTCGATGCCTTCAACTCGGCCATGGCGCTGCAGATCAACTCCGAGCGGGAGTTCGAGCGCAACCGGGAACGTTACGAGTTTCTCAAGTGGGGCCAAGGAGCCTTCGACAATTTCAGGGTCGTGCCACCAGCCACCGGTATCGTCCACCAGGTCAACCTGGAGTACCTCGCCAAAGTGGTCTGGGACAGCGACGGCACCCTGTACCCGGACAGTTTGGTCGGTACCGACAGCCACACCACGATGATCAACGGGCTGGGCGTGGTGGGCTGGGGTGTCGGCGGTATCGAGGCTGAAGCGGCGATGGTGGGTCAACCCATCTACATGCTCTTGCCCGAGGTGGTCGGGTTCAAGCTGACGGGACGGCTGGCAGACGGTGCAACGGCCACCGACCTCGTGCTGCGAGTCACCGAGATGCTGCGAGAGCATGGCGTGGTGGGAAAGTTCGTCGAGTTCCATGGTCCCGGGCTGGCCGACATGCCCGTCGCCAATCGAGCGACCATCGCCAACATGTGTCCCGAATACGGTGCCACGGTCGGATTTTTTCCGGTCGACGAGCAGACGACGAGCTATCTCCGACTCACCGGTCGCT
>JBFISM010000051.1:0-22466 GCA_041608535.1 Acidimicrobiia bacterium | reverse complement strand
TTTCTCCTGGTCGCACCGCTCGGGTCGCTGCGACCAGATCGAGGGGGCACGACGGAGTCGTTCCCCCTCGAACACCCCCTTCCGTCCCCCGAGTTCTCGCCGGAGGTGTTTCAGTGCGGTTCAGTGTTTGCGGGTGCAGGGGATGCTCGAAGGGGACGGAGTTCCTACGGAGTCCCTTTCGATGCGGAGTCCAGCGACCTGTGCGGTGGACTCCGCCAGGAGCCGACGCGGCTCCGCTAGGAGCCGCTCGATTGGAGCGAGCCGGAGCGGCGAGCGAAAACTCGAGCTAGGCCTGCCTGGCTCGAATCACCTCAAGGTCTTCGGGTCCATGACGAGGAGGGCGGCGCCGGCGAGGAGCAGCAGGAGCGCAAAGCGGAGCTGGGCACTCGCCTCCGATCCCGTGCGGGGCAGCTCGAGGGCGACGCGAGCGTCGTCGGAGTCCGTCAGATCGGCAGCCCCCGTCGGCACGCCTCCTGCATCGGTCGGAGTCCCCGTGGCGGTGGCGGTGTTGGTGAGATCGGCGGTGATCGTCGAGTTGTACGACCACACGATCTCATCCCCTGGTGCCAGTGGTGCGGTGGGGTCACCGGAGACGAGGGTCATGTCGGCGTCGGTGATGTCCAGGTCCGGGTCGGCGACGCTGATCGGGAACAAGTGATCGATCGTCCCGGTGTTGATGACTTTGAAGCAATACACAACGGCCGTACCGGTGGCGTTGGTGACCACGAGCTCGTCGACACCGTTCACACCGGGACAGGTACCGCCCGCAGCAAGCACCGTCTTCTCGATTGCTATCCCCGCTCTCTCCTCCAAGACGAGCCCTGCGTCGCTCACCTCGGCATCGTTGGTGTCCGTGACCGGGGTCGTGGACAGGGCCTGTCCGTCCTCGTCGGCGGGTGTGCCGGTGACGGTGGCGACATTCACCAGCGCAACCGTGATGACCGATCCGTAGGACCACACGATCTCGTCACCTGGTGCCAGTGGTGCGGTGGGGTCACCGGAGACGAGGGTCATGTCGGCGTCGGTGATGCCGAGGTCGGGATCGTCGAGTGACACATCGATCAGATGTGTGGCTCCGGTGTTGACGGTACGGAAGCAGTAGGTGACATCGACCAACGCCGGTGTTGCCTCCACGAATTCATCTACACCTTCGACACCGGGGCACGTCTGGTCGGCACCAGCGAGCACCGTCTTCTCGAGGAGGATGTCCGCAGCCGTGAGGCCTACGGAAGCATCGTCGTCGTCGTCCACGGGCTCGTCACCGGTGGGGGTGCCTTCGGCGTCGGTGGGGGTGCCGGTGGTGGTTGCGGTGTTGGTGAGGTCGCCTTGGATGGTGGCGTCGTAGGACCAGACGATGGACTCACCCGGTGCCAGTGGTGCGGTGGGGTCACCGGAGACGAGGGTCATGTCGGCGTCGGTGATGCCGAGGTCGGGATCGTCGATGGTGACGGGGAACAGGTGGGTACTGCCGGTGTTGGTCACCGAGAAGCAGTACGTCACCGGAGTGCCGATCGGTCCGGTCACCAACTCGTCGACACCGTTGACACCAGGGCAGGTCTCCCCAGCAGCAACCACCGTCTTCTCCAATGCAACAGACGGCACTTCTTGGGATACGGGTAGGGGAAGGATGAAGGCCCCGCCGACGCTGGAGGCACCGGACTCCGGCGGGCCGGGGAAGCCATCGTTGTCGGTCGGAGACTCGAGCTGGATCGCCAGCCAGGTGGCTCCAGCCGGGATCTCGAACCCGACCTCCATGACGGCGTACTCCGGGCCGACGTTGCCGCCGACCGCCGATACGACCGGCAACTGCGGACTCAGCGGTGGGCACGGCTGGTTCGGTGGGGTGAACGGATCGATGAGCACCTCGGTGGCACCTGGTGCAATGGGCACACCGTCCGGAGACACAACCGTATCTGGTGGCGTTCCGGAACCAACGGCCGCCCAGACGATCGAGAACCGGCAGTTGGACGTCGTCGAGTCGCTGCCACCGTGGCTGAGGGTCAGGAAACCTGTCCGTGGCTCGGTAGACGGGTCGAACGTGAGGACGACGGTGTCGGTGGTCGGGGTGGAACCACCACCGCCGAAGTAGTAGTCGGCACCGATGTTCCACTGCACTTCGCTCTCGACCTCACAGGGCGAGGTGTCGTAGATGACGTGCACCGTCGAGCCCCACGACAGCCCGACGCCGGGGGTGGCGAACGGCTCGATGTCGACGTTGTAGACGCCGGGGTCACCGGCACCGAACGCAGCGGTGATGTCGGCCCACCACGAGTACACGATGAGGTTGCCGCCACCCGGGCCGCTCTGGTCGATCATCGCCAGGTTTCCCGGGGCGGAGATGGTCTCGGTTGACCCGTCGGGACGGGTCACGGTGAGGTCGAGCGACGAGACGCCGCTCCTGGTGTCGTCGAAGCCCATCCAGGACACGACGACCTGCTCGACCGGCCCGGCGGCGTTCAGATCCACACCGCCGGCCGGGGTCTGCACCCCGTTGAACAGGCTCACGCCCGCAGAGGACTTGCCGAGACACCCGATCGACGGTGCCGGCTGGGAGACTGTTTGCGCCGCCGCCGGAGGCGACAACAGCGGCAAGCTGACGAGGACGAGTGCCAGGGCGAACGCCAGCGCAATGGCGTTACGGAGCACGGAGACGCTGTTCCTGCCGCCCTGAAGCCCAATCGCGATGTGACGCATGGACGATACCCCCACGTATCTGTGTGATGTGTATGTTGAGGCAGGCCCTGGACCATCCCGACCAGCGAACGGGTTCAGCCGCAGAGACCGGACGACCTCTCTCTCAGCGAGGCAAAGTTAGACGATCTTGCGCCTAGCTGCGACTCGTCTGGCAGAAGGTAGGTTGTGCCCGTGCAGGTCCCCGCCCGCCGCCTGGAGCTGAAGACATTGCTCGAGTCGTACCAACCTTCGGTGGGTGAGGAGCGAGCACACGCCCTGATGCAGGATCTCGCCCGATCGCCTCGCGACGTGCTTTCGGCGTACTGGTTCGACCCCGGACACTTCACCGTGAGCGGCTTCATCACGAACACAGACGCCACTGCCGTCCTCTTGGTGCATCACCGCAAGCTCGACCGCTGGCTCCAACCCGGGGGCCACATCGAACCCGCCGACGTCTCTCTCGTCGCCGCCGCTCGCCGTGAGCTGGACGAGGAGACGGGCCTCGCACCGCTACATCTGGTGCTGAATGGGCTGTTCGATGTGGACGTGCACCGCATCCCCGCACACGGCGATGCACCACCCCATCTGCACCACGATCTTCGCTTCTTGTTCTCCACCGACGAGCTCGCCCCGACGCCGTCCTCCGAAGCGCGAGCAGCGCGATGGGTGCGACTGGACGACCTGGATGCTTTCTCCACAGACGCATCGGTGCGGCGAGCCGCACAGAAGATCCGTCGCGGCCGGTGAGCGCAGCCGGGAGGAGACCTCCTCAGCGCCGATACACCGTGATGTCGCCCTCACCGGTGGTGAGCGATACGGTCTTGTCGGAAGCAGGGTCGCTCTCGAACGTCAGATCCACTGCGCCGTCTGCCGTGTCGGTGGTGATGGCGTAAGCGCCATCGGGCAGCTGGGCGGTGACATCCCCACGCCCGGTTTCCACGACGAGCGCCTCGACCGGTTCGTCGAAGGTGACATCGATGTCCCCCTCGCCGGCGCGGAACTCAGCGAGGGCGCTCTCCATCCTGGTGGCGATGATCGTGGCCTCCTCGGTGGTGGCCACTGCGGATCCGCTCACGGCGCTCAACGTGATGGGCCCGGTTTGCGATTGCAGCAGGACATCTCCGTTGATCTCGCTCACCGCAATGGATCCGCTCTCCGTGGTCACCTCGAGGGCGACATCGCCACGCATCTGCACGATGTAGTTCACGCTGCAGCCATCGCCATCGCAGTCGTCGCCGAGGGTGAGCACGCCGTCTTCGAGCGTGCTGGTGATGTCGGTGCCCTGCAGCGCACTCTCGATACGGACACCGTCGACGGCGGCGTCGGCATCGATGATCACATCCCCGGTCGTCGTCACGATCACGATGCGCTGCGGAACATCGGGGAACTCGGTGATCTCCGTCACGGGTCCGCTGCATGCAGCCATGACGGCCAGTAGCGCGACGACGGCTGCGGCGGAGCGGGCGTTGCGATGCATGGGTGTGACCTCGACGTGATGGGCGCGGCCACCGTGCGATGCAGCAGCCGCAGCGGAGGTTAGTGCCCTACCGCCGCCCGACCCTTGTATCGCCGATCTCGGTAGTGTTGCCGGGTGAATCAAGCGCTCACCGCCCTCGCCGGTGCTGTTCGGCTCGATCGCGAGGCGTTCGCCTGGATGGACGTGAACGACCGCGCCACCGGCGATGCTCTCATCCTCGTGGCGTTGACCCGGCTGGCGATCCTCGTCGGTCTCGGCTGGGAGCTGTTCGGGCTCGTGTCCACCTTCGGCGCCGTCGAGATCCTCGTTGCGGCTGCGGTGAACGCCGCCGTATTCTGGCTGGTGTACAGCGGCGTGGTGTATGCGATCGTCAAGTACGGGTACAAGGCGGAGGCGAATTACGCCACCATCCTGCGCATCGCGGGCTTCGCCTACCCGACGTTCATCGTGCTCGTGATCGTTGGTCGGCTCGACCTGCCGGTCCTGATCGGTTTCATTTTGAGCGCGGTGTGGTTCGTGCTCATTGTCAGCCATGGCGTGAAGTACGAGTCTGCGTTGCCCACCGACCGCTGTGCACTCGCTGCGGTCGGCGGCTTGGTGGCGTGGGTGATCGTCGCTTCGATCATCGGGCGCGGCCTCATCTAGCCGAACGCCGATGGCGACGTACCGGTTAGACATCGCCTACGACGGTTCGTCGTTCCACGGCTACGCCAAGCAGCCCACGGTCCGCACTGTGCAGGGCGAGTTGGAGCGAGCGTTGGCGCATTTCGTCGACCATCCTGAGACCTTCGTGGCCGGGCGCACCGACAAGGGTGTTCACGCGACCGGTCAGGTGGCCAGCTTCGTCACTCCCCACGAACTGGATGTCGCCCAGGTGATGCGGTCGCTCAACCGGCAGCTCGGTCCCCGCGTGGCGATCACTGCGATCCAACGGGTCGAGGACGATTTCCACGCTCGTTTCTCGGCAACCGGGCGCCGCTACGTCTATCGCGTCCTCGATGCCCCTGTGCACGACCCGTTCGTGCGCACCATCGCCTGGCACGTCGCTGCTTCGCTCGACGTCGCAGCGATGAATCAGGGCGCTCGCTGCCTCGTGGGTGAGCACGACTTCGCCTCGTTCTGCCGTCGATCCGGCGATCGCAGCACGGTTCGACTGGTGCGCCACGCGGTGTGGCGCCGCGGCGGAGACGGGCTGCTGTGGTTCGACATCGCTGCCTCCTCCTTCTGTCATCAGATGGTCCGCTCGCTGGTCGCAGTGCTGATCGATGTCGGGCGGGGAAAGCTCGTGTCCGATGACGTCCGCAGCATCCTCGAAGCGGCAGATCGCAGCCAGGGTCGCGGGGTGGCGCCACCACACGGGCTGACGCTGGTGGAGGTGATGTACGGCCCCACCGCCCTGTCGCCCGCATCGAGTCATGTCACTTCGACGTAGGCGGCTTCTGCGAAACGCGTGGGTTTGCCGCTTTGTCCGCCTCACGGGTAGAATTCCGTGCCACGCCGGGGATTCCCCCGGTTATTCCTTGTTCCGGGAAATGTGACCGGCAACGTGCGAGCACGAGCAGTGTCCGCATCGTGGCGGCACTACCCGATGGGTGCACCATGAGACCAAAGCTCCAGAAGACATACTCGCCCAAGCCCGCCGAGATCGAGCGGGCGTGGCACGTCGTCGACGCGACCGACGTTCCGATCGGCAGGCTGGCCTCTCGCGTCGCTCACATCCTGCGTGGGAAGCACAAGCCGCTGTATGCGCCGCACCTCGACTGCGGTGACTTTGTCGTCGTGGTCAACGCGGAGAAGATCGCCGCCACCGGGAGCAAGGAAGAGCAGAAGATGTATTACCGCCACTCCGGCTATCCCGGTGGGCTCACCGAGATGAGTCTCGGCGAGCTGCGGAGACGCTACCCGGAGCGCATCGTGCAGTCAGCAGTCAAAGGCATGCTCCCCAAGAACAAACTGGGCCGCAAGATGATTGGCAAGCTCAAGGTCTACGCCGGTCCCGACCATCCCCACAGCGCCCAGAGCCCGGTGCCGCTCGACGTTCGCAGCGGGGCGGGAGCGGATGGTGCCTCCACCACGGCGAACAACGAAGGGTCTTCCTGATGGCAAGTCCGCTCACACAGGCAACCGGACGTCGCAAGAGTTCCGTTGCCCGGGTACGCATCTACGACGGGACGGGCCAGTTCGTCCTCAATGACGCACGCTCCCTCGACGACTACTTCCCGCACGCGGCATTGCGGCTGCGGGCCGTCGAACCGCTGCGAGCTGCGGACGTCGAGGGCCGGTACGACGTTCACGCCTTGCTCGAAGGGGGCGGCTTCACCGGGCAGAGCGATGCTCTTCGCCTCGGTATCGCCCGTGCCCTCGTGGCCATCGACCCGGAGCTGCGCCCGGCCTTGAAGAAAGAAGGCCTGCTCACGCGCGATGCACGCCGTGTCGAGCGTAAGAAATACGGGCTGCGCAAGGCTCGGCGAGCCCCGCAGTTCACCAAGCGCTGAGCCCGCCTCTGGTTCCGTGGGCGGTTCTCTTTTCGGCACAGATGGGGTCCGTGGTGTCGCCAACACCGAGCTGACGGCCCAGCTCGCTTTCACGCTCGCCCAAGCGGCGGGAAGCGGGCTCGAGGGAGAGGTGCTGATCGGTCGGGACACCCGGCGATCCGGCGTGATGCTCTCTCAGGCGCTACATGCGGGCTTCAACTCCGTGGGCCTCGACACCATCGATCTCGGAGTGATTCCGGTGGGCGGCGTCTCCCGGCTGACCGCATCGAGCGGTGCGGTGCTCGGGGTCATGGTGAGCGCATCGCACAATCCGGCGCCGGATAACGGCATCAAGCTCATCGGGAGCGACGGCAACAAGCTGACTGATGCGCACGAAGACCAGATCAGCGAGCGATATTTCGCCGTACGCAACGGCGCGGCGACGTTGCACCTTCCCGCCGGATCCGGTGTCGGCGTCACCGAACATGCCAACGATCGCACGGCCGGCTACGTGGACGGGTTGCTGGCGGCCGCCAAGAATCGCCTCGACGGTCTGGCCGTGATCGTCGACTGCGCCAACGGCGCGGCTTCGGACTATGCGGGCCCCGTCTTCGCCGCTCTCGGAGCCGACGTCGACGTGATCTGCGCAGCGCCAAACGGAATGAACATCAACGACGGCTGCGGTGCAACGGCACCCGCCACGCTGGCCGCCGAGGCGAACGGCAGATTCGGTTTCTGCTTCGACGGCGATGCCGATCGTTGCATCGCCGTCGACGAGAACGGTGCCATCGTCGACGGCGACGTCATCATGGCCATCTTGGCGCGATCGATGCAGGAGGACGGCTCACTGGCATCCAACAAGGTCGTTGCCACCGTGATGTCGAATCTCGGTTTCAAGCTGGCGATGCGGGACCTCGGTGTGGACGTGTTGGAGACGGCGGTCGGTGATCGTTACGTCCTCGAAGAGATGCAGCGCAGCGGGGCGTCCCTGGGTGGGGAGCAGTCCGGTCACATCGTGCTGGAGGACAGGCTGAGTGGCGACGGGTTGCAGACCGCGATCCGGCTTGCCGGTGTGGTGGCGGCATCCGGTCGACCCCTCGCCGAGCTGCGCCGTGTGATGCGACAGTTCCCGCAAGTGCTGATCAATGTGCCCGTGCGCGACCGCACCGCACTCGACGGCGCCACGGCGGTGTGGGATGCGGTGGTCGACAGCGAGAAGGCGCTCGGCGACGAGGGTCGGGTGCTCGTTCGTCCCTCGGGTACGGAACCGCTGGTGCGGGTGATGGTCGAGGCCGCCACCGCAGAAGCGGCCGAAGCGCACGCTGCCGCCATCGCCGCGGTGGTCACCGAGACTCTCGGCTGACCGCTGCGGTGGGCCGGTCTGCTTTTGCGGCGGCCTGAGGCGGGCGGCTCATATCGTTGTGCTCGGATCGGGTGTAACGTCATCCCGACAATCGATCGAACGGTGATCCACCGTTGTAGCGCCTGCCCTCACCGTCACAGGTGAGGCGACGAGGAAGAGGGTTATCGAAAGTATCGGCGGATGCCCTCTCGGCCGGTCACGGTCGTGACGCTGCGGAGCAAACCCTCGGAGCGATCCGAGGAACAGAGGCCGCAGCGGGGTGACCCGGAGCCTGTGGCTCCGCTCGTGGTGCGCCGTTCCTCCTCAGGAGGTTTGCACGCGTATGTGCGGAATCATGGGCTACGTCGGCCCCAAAGCAGCAGCGTCTGTCATTCTCGACGGATTGCGGCGTCTCGAGTATCGCGGCTACGACTCGGCGGGGATCGCCGTTGCGAACGGTGCGATCCACGTTCGCAAGACCCAGGGAAAGATCGACCGGCTCAGCGACATCCTCGACGCCCATCCCCTCGATGGCCACGTCGGTATCGGTCATACCCGCTGGGCGACTCACGGGGAGCCGAGCGACGCGAATGCCCACCCCCACACCGACCCTTCGGGGAAGTTCGTCGTGGTGCACAACGGCATCATCGAGAACTTCCACCAGCTGCGATCCGTCCTCGGCGAGAACGGTCATACCTTCACCTCCGACACCGACAGCGAGATCCTCGCTCACCTCGTCGCCAACGAGTACGACGGTGACATCGTCGCCGCGGTGAGGCGGGCCATCGTGCACGCCGAGGGGGCGTATGCGCTGGTGGTCATGACCGAGCTGGAACCGGGGCGGATAGTTGCGGTACGCCGGGTGAGCCCGCTCGTCGTCGGTCTGGGCCAGGACGAGACGTTTCTCGCCAGTGACATCCCCGCGGTCCTCCACCACACCCGTGACTTTCTCATCGTCGAGGATGGAGAGATGGTCATCGTCGACTCCGCAGGCGCGACCATCGAGAAGATCGAGGGTGGCAGGGTGGATCGTGAGGTGTTGCACGTCGAGTGGGATGCGGAGCAAGCGGAGAAGGGCGGCTACGAGCATTTCATGCTCAAGGAGATCTTCGAGCAGCCCAGGGTGGTCACCGAGACCGTAGGTGGACGCATCGACATCCACGGCGACGTCGTGTTGGAGGACGTCCACTTCGACGATTTCTTCGTCCGCAATCTCGACAAGATCTGGGTGACGGCGTGCGGCACGGCGTTGCACGCCGGGTTGGTCGGGCGCGAGATCTTCCAGCGCATCCTGCGGATCCCGACTTCGGTCGAGTTCGCCCACGAGCTCCGCTACGCGGATCCGCTCATCGCTCCCGGCAGCCTGACGCTGGCGATCTCCCAATCCGGAGAGACAGCGGACACGCTGGCGGCTGCCCGCCTCGCCAAGGTGCGGGGCTCGCGGTTGCTGGCGGTCACGAATGTCGTGGGTTCGACGTTGAGCCGCGAAGCGGACGACATCTTGTACACGCGGGCGGGTCCGGAGATCTCGGTGGCCTCGACCAAGGCGTATATGGCGATGCTCATAGCCCAATACCTGCTTGCGCTGCGCATCGGCAAGACGCGCGGTGTCGTCGATCAGGGTCTGTATGACCGGGTGACCCACGGGTTACATCTGCTCCCGGCACAAGTCGAAGCCGTCCTGGAAGACGAGGAGACCGTTGCGGCTGCCGCGGCCAGCGTCGTCGACGCCGACGACATCTACTTCATCGGCCGCGGACTGGACTATGCGGTGGCCATGGAGGGCTCGCTCAAGCTCAAAGAGATCAGCTATGTCCATTCCGAGGCCATGCCGGCCGGCGAGCTGAAGCACGGCACGCTGGCGCTCGTGACCAAAGGCACTCCAGTGGTGGTGGTGCTCACCCAAACCGCCGTCTACGACAAGACGATGTCCGCAGTTCAGGAGGTCCTGGCACGAGGCGCCACTGTGCTGGCCGTTGCATACGAGGACGACACCGCCATCACGCAGTTCGCCGATGCGGTGCTGCGCATCCCGCGCACCGATGATCTGTTGAGCCCGGTTGCTGCGATCGTGCCTCTCCAGCTGCTCGCCTATCACGTGGCGAAGCTACGCGAGCACGACATCGACCAACCGCGCAATCTGGCCAAGTCGGTCACTGTGGAATAGCGGACGTGATCACGTTCCGCACGCTCGACTTCCCGGTGAGGCTGCACTTCTCGTTCTTCATCGTCGCACTGTTCTTCGTGATCGATTCCGGTCTGTCCGCCGTGGCGATCGTGTTGTGGATGGTCGCTGCGGGCGCTTCCGTGCTGCTCCACGAGTTCGGCCATGCGCTCACGGTGCGTCGCTTTGGTGGTCGGGTGGAGAATGTGACGCTCCACCTCATGGGTGGCTACACACAGTGGCGACCCGGTTCCGACGGGCCTTTCGACAAGAGGAAGCGGTTTTTGGTCTCGGCAGCCGGTTCGGGTTTGGAGATCGCAGTTGGCGTAGCGGTCTTCTACGCGGCGCGGGCGGGTGTGTTCGGTGAAGCTCCTCGGCTGTTCGCCTCATCGATATTCAGCGATTTTTTCTGGGTGCTCGGTCACTCCGGCGAGTATGTGGCGTTTTCGGTGCAGGCCTTCGTTTGGGTATCGATCTTCTGGGGGTTGATCAATTGGGTCCCGGTTGGTGGGCTCGACGGGTCGCGAATGCTTCGCGAATTCTGGACGGCGATCGATCCCGTCAACGGTGAGCGGCACACCCGTATCGTCGGCATCGTGCTGGCGGTGGTGCTCTCGTTCATCCTGTGGAGCAATGGCTACCGGTTCGCACCACTCATCTTCTTGTTCTACGCCTTCTCCGATCTGATGGGCACTCGCATCCGCGTGGATTGAGCGCAGCATCCGCCCCAAGCGGCGCATGCGCTCTATCGTGCCCCGTATGGACGTCGTCGGTCTGGGCATAGACCTGGCGGAGATCGACAGGGTGCGCCGGCTGTATCGCAAGTACGGCGAACACTTCAAGCGGCGCATATTCACCGACCATGAGTGGGACTATGCCCACCGCTATGCCGATCCATCCGGACGGCTCGCCGCCCGCTTCGCCGGCAAAGAGGCGGTGATGAAGAGCCTGGGGACAGGCTGGCGCATGATTCACTGGAAGGACGTCGAGATCACCGGTGGTGGGGCGCCTCGGGTGAACCTCCGGGGGACCGCCGCACGGCGTGCCGAGACGCTCGGTGTCGTGCGGGTGCTGGTGACGATCACGCACACTGCAACCGACGCCATGGTGTATGCGATGTCGCTACGCGACGGGCCGGTGCCGGGTGGATTGCAGGTCATGCCGTCGGGGTCGATCGACTACCCGGGTGAGTACTTCCGGCGGGATGTTTGATCCGCACCGCAAACCGGCCGGTGAACCGCATATAGGCTGACGGTTGTGGACGGCGATCCCACCGCTGGTGATGGTGTTGTCCTGATCGATGTCGTTGACACCGAACCCGCTCCGGCCAGACCGAGACGACCCTGGATCGGTCTTGCGGTCGCCGTCGTCACGGCAGCCGCCTTGCTGCTGGTGCTCGGCCGCAGCGGCATCGGCGAGGACCTCGTTGCGGAGATCCCACCGCAACCCGACGCCCGTCCGCCGTCGTTGGGGGTGGATCCTCGATTCTCGCTGCGAGGTCCGGCGTTCGGAGAGGAGACCAACGTCATCCTGGTGTTCGACGATGGCTTGGACGGGTTGCTCTATGTCGATCCCGACCGCCGCATCGCCACCAGAGACAGTGCCGGGCTCCTGCGCCAGTCGCAGCGAGCCCAGCTCGACCACATCGGCGATGTCCTCGTGGTCGGCGGGCAAACCATAGAGGTGGTGTCGCTGGCGACCCGGCAGACCCAGCCCATCCCTGCGGCGTCGTATTACCTGCGGAGCCCGGACGGCGCTCTGTGGCTGGTGGACGTGCGTTCGCTCGCCGAACCGGTCCCCATCCCGGTGCTGACCAAGGTGTCGCTCGAGGGCGAGGTCCTGCGACCGGCCGTGGAGATTCCCAAGCGAGGTGTGCCGGCGGCCGCGGTGGCCGACGGTGTTCTCCTCGACGCCATCGATGGTCTGTTCCTGTGGCGACCGGGTGCGAATGAGATCGAGCAGATCACCGACGAAAGCGGTGCGTTGGTGGTGGCCACGACCGGTCCGCTGGTGGCGTGGTGCACCCACGATTGCCGTTCGCTGTTCGTCGACAACGTTGCGGCGCAGAGTCGGATCGAGGTGCCTCTCGCCCGGGGGCTCGGCCCAATCGATCACACGGCCGCCGCATGGTCACCCGACGGCTCTCAGCTCGTCGTCATCACCACCGAGGCCGTGGTGCGCATCGCCGACATCGCCACCGATCCCGTCGTCGTGGTGCTCACCGAATATGCGATCGGAGCCGGCGCCCCACGGTTCGTCGCTTGGGATCCGACGGGGGATCACGTGTACTTCGCCACAGACTCACCTCAAGGAAGACTCACTGGTCTGTGGCGCAGCGACGGCACCAGATTTGGCACAACCGTCACCACGCTGCCGTTTGCGGGTGCCTCAGGGCCGTTCGTGGTTCTCGACGCCGGACGCGCCGCCTGGCTCGTCGGGGCTCAGCTCGGACCCGCTGCGGATTGCCCCGCTCCGGTGACCGTCCAGATGCCGGAGGCGACGACGTGCTCGTTCCGGTTCTGAGCAGCCGTCGTTCGACCCGTTTCGAGTGCGCGATGCGGTCATGCGATGGGGCTGCGACCGGCCGGTAGCATCCGTCCATGCCCTGCGGCCACGCCACGTGAAGCCCGTCATCACCCCCGAAGAGGCAGCTCGTCTCGACAGCGCCGCCGGCGACGCCGTTTCCGATCTCATGGAGCGAGCCGGCTATGCAGTTGCGCTGGCGGCTGCACGGCTTGGTGCGGGCTACGGCGACAAGGTCGTCGTGCTGGCCGGTCCGGGCAACAACGGGGGCGACGGGTACGTGGCAGCTCGGCACTTGCGGAGACGTGGGGTGGCCGTCGAGGTGCGATCGTGGAAGAGCCCTGCGCCAGACACGGTGGCAGGTCACGCCGCAGCTGCCGCTCGAGCCGCCGGGGTGCCCGTGGCGGACCTGGGTGCTCCCGAGGCGGCGGTGATGATCATCGATGCGCTCTTCGGCGTCGGGTTTCGCGGCGAGCTCCCGGAATCGATTCATCCGTGGACCGCGACCGATACCCCCGTAGTGGCTGTGGATGTGCCGTCGGGACTCGATGCCGCTACGGGGCGGGCTGCCACGCCGACGTTCCGAGCGATGCACACGGTGACATTCGCCGCCCTCAAGACGGGTCATCTTCTTGCAGACGGCCCCGATCACTGCGGCACCGTCAGCGTCGCCGAGATCGGTTTCGCCCACCTCGGGCTGCGTCCGGAGTCGGTGTTCATGGTTTGCGAGGAGGAGGATGCTCCACGCCCGGTTCGCAACCGCCACGATCACAAATGGTCGGCCGGCTCGGTCGTGGTCGTCGGGGGTTCGCCGGGACTCACGGGGGCGCCGCTTCTCGCCGCCAACGCCGCACTGACCATGGGAGCCGGTGCCGTGACGCTCATGGTGCCCAACCGCCTCCAGGGTGTGTATGCGGCGCAGGCCCCCGGGTTGATGACTCGCGGGGTCGGCTCCGGAACGCACCTCGGGCCCCAGGACGTCGACGAGGTCCTGGAGGCGGCATCTCGTTTCGACGTCATGGTGCTGGGCCCGGGTCTCGGGCTCGAGGTCGATGGGTTCGTTCGCCAGCTCGTCTTGCGCTGGACCGGGGGGTTGCTCCTCGACGCCGACGGGCTCAACGGGTTGCCTGGGATCGGACCGCTCGTTGCCAGACAATCGGCGACGGTCCTCACCCCGCACGCCGGGGAGTTCGCACGACTGACCGGATCTCCCGCATCGTTCGACGCCGCTGTGGCCG
This sequence comes from Acidimicrobiia bacterium, assembly GCA_041608535.1. Taxonomy (GTDB): domain Bacteria; phylum Actinomycetota; class Acidimicrobiia; order Spongiisociales; family UBA5794; genus JBFISM01. The sequence goes on along the minus strand of JBFISM010000051.1, from coordinate 8,575 downwards.
CCGCAACGGAGACCGACGACGTGTGGCTCCTGAAAGGCTCGCCCACATTCGTGATCGGCGAGCTGCGGTGGGCGGTGACGTCGGGCGGTCCAGAGCTGGCGACCATTGGGACCGGCGATGTCCTCGCCGGTGTGATCGCGGCACTCTGGGCGCGAGGCCTCGACCCGGAGACCGCAGCGCTGTCCGGCGCATACTGGCACGGGCGCGGCGGCGCCGAGCTGGCCAAGACGGGGGCGGTGACGGCCCCCCAGCTGGCGACGGCGATGGGTGGCTACGCCTGGTGAGACCCACATGGATCGAGATCGACCTGGATGCGATCGCACACAATGTGCGAACGGTCGTCGCCGAGGTGGCGCCGGCTGAGGTGTGTGCCGTCGTCAAGGCTGATGGCTACGGACATGGTGACGTGCCGGTGGCGCACGTCGCGCTCGAGGCGGGCGCAAGGTGGCTCGCAGTCGCCCTCGTCGAGGAAGGTATCCGCTTGCGGGAAGCGGGAATCGATGCGCCCATCCTGTTGCTTTCCGAGCCGCCTTCGAGCACGGCCGGTGACGTCGTGGAGTGGGATCTCGTTCCCACCGTCTACACCCGCATCTTCCTCGATGCGCTGGTTGCGGCGTCCGATCGGCCGGTCGAGGTCCATCTCAAGGTCGATACCGGGATGCACCGGGTCGGCGCATCGCGGGGCGACGCGCTCGCGCTGGTCGAGAGCATCGCAGCGGGGCAGACGGCGAGTCTGGGTGGGGTGTGGACGCACTTGGCCGTCGCCGAGGAGGACCCCGACTTCACGCGGCGCCAGCTCGACGTGTTCGAGGACTTCGTTGCGCTGATGCGCCGCAGCGGGATCGATCCGGGGATCCTTCACGCTGCCAACACGGCTGGTGCGGTGGGACGGGCCGACGCCCGCTTCGACATGGTGCGTCTCGGGCTCGGCATGTACGGCATGCTGCCTGCGCCCAACGTCGGCGATCATCTGGGCCTGCGGCCGGCGATGCGGGTGGTGACCCATGTCAGCCACGTGCAACGTCTCCCTGCAGGTGCGCGACCGTCCTACGGGAGGCGGCGGCCGCTACCGGCGGAGTCGACGGTGGCCACGGCGCCCGTCGGATACGCGGACGGGTTGGCGCGACGTTTGTCCTCGCTGGGAGCGCAGGTGCTGATCCGGGGCGAGCGGGTACCGTTCGCCGGGTCCATCACGATGGACCAGATCGTGCTCGATCTGGGTGATCGACCGGTTGCAGTCGGAGACGAGGTGGTTCTGTTGGGGGGCCAGGCCGGTGAGCACATCGCCGCTGAGGAGTGGGCCGATCACCTGGGAACGATCAACTATGAGATCGTGTGCCGGTTCGGGCCGCGCATGCCCCGGCGCTATCGCGGCGGTCAGCGATGAACACTTCGCTGACCGCAGTTGCGGGGGTCGAGGTCGGGCACTGGAGCGATCGGCGTGCGGCCACGGGAGTGACCGTGATGTCGTTTCCCGAACCAAACGTGGCTGCCGTGGAGGTGCGAGGTGCCGCACCGGGAACCCGCGAGACCGCCCTGCTCGCTCCGGGCAATCGGGTGGAGGCGATCCAGGCGCTCGTGTTCTCCGGAGGCTCGGCATTCGGGCTGGCGGCTGCCGATGGTGTCGTGGCCGCACTCGAGACCGACGGCCGGGGTCATCCCACCAGCGCGGGCCCGGTGCCCATCGTGCCGGCTGCGATTCTGTTCGATCTGCTCCGCGGCGACGGCTCGATGCGTCCCGGGCCGGCCGAAGGTGCCGCGGCGTATCACGCCCGGTCCACTGCTCCGGTGGCGACCGGCGCCGTGGGCGCCGGCTGCGGTGCCACCGTGGCCGTGTGGCGTGGCGTCGATGCGATGCGTCCGGGTGGGGTCGGGTCGGGCACCGTCGCCTTTGCCGGTGGCATCGTGGCCGCGCTGGCCGTGGTCAACTGTGTCGGAGACGTCTTTTCCCTCTCGGGAGCTCCGCTCACCGGGGGACCACATGAGCCCGGTCCGCCGGTCATGCCGCCGACCCCGTGGGAGGCCACCACCCTGGTCGCGGTCGCCACGGACATGGCCTTCACACGTCCCGAGCTGAGCAGACTCATCGTGCGGGCCCACGATGCAATGGGAGCCTGCATCCGACCGGCTCACACCCGATTCGACGGCGACGTCGTGTTCGCCGTCTCCTGCGGTTCGAGCGACGGTGATGTGGAGAGCGCCGGAGAGGCCACGTTTGTCGCCGTGGGCCGAGCCATCGAAGATGCTGTGGTAGCCGCCGCCGAGGAGGCCTCGTGACAACCGCCCGCGAGCGCGCCGTCAAGCTCGAGTCGCTCAAGCAGCGAGCCTTGAGCTGCACCGACTGCCGCTTGCACGAAAACCGCACAACGGTGGTCTTCGGTGACGGTGATCCCGACGCCGAGCTTGTGATCGTCGGTGAGGGACCCGGTCAGCGTGAGGACGAACAGGGGCTCCCGTTCGTCGGCCGCTCTGGGGAGTTGCTCGAGCAGCTACTCGGTGAGATCGGCTTGGCTCGATCCGAGGTGTACATCGCCAATGTGGTCAAGTGTCGACCCCCGCAGAACCGGGACCCACGGCCTGATGAGATCGACGCATGCAAGGGGTATCTGCGGGAGCAACTCGAGCTGATCGATCCAAGCGTCGTCCTCACCTTGGGCAACTTCTCGTCGAAACTCCTTCTACGCACGACCGCCGGAATAACGAGATTGCGCGGTCATGCCTATCCGTGGTGGGGGAGACACCTGGTACCCACCTTTCATCCGGCTGCCGCGCTACGGGGCAGTGTCAGGGTGCTGGAGGAGATGCGCCACGACTTTGGTCTGGTGCGCAGCGTGATCGACGGTAGTCTTGACCTGAGGCCAGGTTCCGGGCCGGCGACCGACAACACCGAAATCGAGGTGAGCGAGACGGCCGCCGCCATCCACGACAAGGATTCCGGTTCGGACGAGCAAGACAACGGTGGCCGCCAACTCGATCTCTTTGGGTGAGATGACTTCCCACGCACCAGCCATCGAAATGAGCAGCGACTCGCCGGGAGCCACGCTGGCGGCGGGCCGGAGGCTCGCCGGTTTGTTGCGTCCCGGCGACATCATTCTGCTGGTCGGCGAGCTCGGTGCCGGCAAGACGCTGTTCGCCTGTGGGGTCGCCGAGGGCTTGGGAGTCGATGAGCGGGTGACGTCGCCGTCGTTCGTCATCGCCAAGCGCTACGACGGATTCATACCGGTGTACCACGCGGACGTGTACAGGATCGGCTCGTCAAGCGAGTTCGACGATCTCGATCTCCCGACTCTGGCGGACGATGGGGTCCTCATGGTCGAGTGGGGCAACGTGGTCTCCGGCATGCTGCCGCTCGATCATCTCATCGTGGAGCTGAACGTCACGGCGGAGACGGAGCGCTCGATCCGGTTCTTCCCCGAGGGGAACTGGTGCAGCCGCTCGCTGGAAGGGCTGGTTGCGTGAAGGTCCTGGCGATCGAGACCGCAACTCCGGCCAGCTCTGTCGCGCTCGGGGAGAGCGGGGAGTTGCGGGCGATGAGCGTCAACGTCGACCGCCGCGGCCACGTGGGCTTCCTCGTTCCGGCCATCGACTTCTGCTTCAGCCAGGCGGGCTGGAAACCGAGCGATCTCGACGGAGTCGCCGTCGACATCGGTCCCGGTGCGTACACCGGTCTTCGCGCCGGCATTGCCGCGGCCCAAGGCGTGGCCGCAGCTGTTGGCGTGCCGGTGGTCACCGCTTCGTCATTGACCGTGCTTGCGCTGCGCGCCGCAACCGGCCGACGGCGTATCTGGCCGATCGTCGACGTGCGCCGCGGTGAAGTGGCGACTGCACCGTTCCGGCCGGTGCCGGGGGGTGTTGCCCCCGACGGGCCGCCGGAACTCGTCGCTCACGAGGAGGTCGCTGGGCTGCTGCAGGCAGACTCGAGTGAGACCCTGCTGGTTGGCGACTGGCCGGCGCTGGCTCCCGAGGTCTTGCGGGGTTTGCATCAGGTGCGGCGAGGACGACCTCGCTACCCCGCAGCGGACGTCTTGGTCGAGATCGCAGCGATGCGCTTCGAGAAGAACGACTACTCGTCGCCCGACGACGTCAGGCCGAGGTACTTGCGGGAGCCGGATGCCAGGATCAACTGGAGCGACTTTCGTGAGGAGGGCGTGTGGCCCGGAGAGACGAGCGCCGGGGCTGAGCGATGACCGGGGTCCGCATCCGTCCCATGACGCTCGATGATCTCGATTCGGTGCTGGTTCTGGAACATCAGATCTACGATCAGCCCTGGTCCGAGCAGATCTTTCGTGACGAACTGGCCACGGACAACCGCACGTATCTGGTTGCGACCATCGATGACGAGATCGTCGCATTCGCCGGTTTGCTCGAGGTCGACGACGACGCACACATCACCACTGTCGCCGTGGTGGAGCGGGCGAGGAGGCTGCGCTTGGGCACGCGAATGGTCTTGGCGCTCGTGGAGCTCGCACTCGGTCACGGCTGCCGCAATCTGACCCTCGAGGTGCGGATCTCCAATCGCGGTGCGCAGCGGCTCTACAGCCGCTTTGGGTTGGCACCGGTCGGTGTGCGCAAGAACTACTACCGCACCGAGGATGCCCTGGTCATGTGGGCGCACGACATCGATCGCGACGAATACCAGCAACGGCTCGCCGGCATCCGCGAGGAGCTGGCGGCACTGGAGCGTGTTTCGTGAGCGATGCGCCGCTGATTCTCGGTATCGAGACGAGCTGTGACGAGACCGGTATCGCCGTCGTGCACGGCTTCGACGTGCGCAGCTCGGTGCTCGCCAGTCAGACCGACGTACACAGCCGGTTTGGCGGGGTCGTTCCGGAGGTGGCGGCACGAGCGCACGTTGAAGCGGTGCGACCACTGGCCCACGAAGCCATGATGGACGCAGGAGTCCATCCCTCCGACATCGATGCGATCGCTGCCACTCGTGGCCCCGGACTGGTCGGTTCGCTGGTCGTGGGTCTGTCTTTTGCCAAGTCGCTCGCCTGGAGCCTCGGCGTGCCGCTGCTCGGCATCGATCACATGGAGGGGCACCTCTTTGCACCGCGTCTCGAGACTGCGTCTCAGAATGGCTCCGACTTCACCCCGCCGGCAGTGGTCGTGCTCGCCTCGGGTGGGCACAGCCAGATCGTCCATGTGGCCGATTGGGGGCGCTACGAGGTGCTGGGGGAGACGATCGACGACGCTGCCGGCGAAGCGTTCGACAAGCTCGCTCGCTTCATGGGGCTCGGCTACCCCGGTGGGCCCGCCATAGACCGCGCCTCCGACGGCGGTGACCCGGCGGCCATCGACTTTCCACGAGCATTGCGCGATCGGCCATACGATCTGTCCTTCTCCGGGTTGAAGACGTCGGTGGTCACATATCTGCGCAAGGCCAAGGCGGCCGGTGCGGTACCGCCGCTGGCAGACGTTGCGGCATCCGTGCAGGAGGCGATCGTCGACGTGCTGGTGGAGAAGACGTTCAACGCGGCGCGTGACACCGGGGCGAAGACTGTGGCGGGGGGCGGTGGTGTGCTGGCCAACCGCAGATTGCGCACCAAACTGGCGGAGCGGTCCGAGGCGGAAGGGGTGGCGCTACGCCTGCCCAGCCCCGATCTGTGTACCGACAATGGCGCCATGATCGCTGCCGCCGCAACGTTCCATCTGCAGCAGGGGACGCACAGCGACTGGACGATCGATGTCGACCCCGGACTCCGTCTCTAGCGCTCTGAGAATCGCTTACACTCGCCCGCTGCAATTGCTAGCACTCGCTGCTGCCCTCCGCTAGCACTCTCGGGGGGCAAGTGCTAGCATCTAGCAGTCTAGGAAATCGACTGCTAGTCCTTGAGGAGGAGTCGAATGAAACTCAAGCCACTTGGCGACCGCATCGTGGTCAAGCCGAAGGATGAGTCGGAAGCAACTACGTCAAGCGGGCTCGTCATCCCGGACACGGCGAAGGAGAAGCCACAGCTCGGCGAGGTGCTCGCCGTGGGCCCGGGAACGTGGAACGAAGACGGTGACGAGCGCATCCCGCTCGACGTGAGCGTCGGCGATCTCGTCGTCTACTCGAAGTACGGCGGTACCGAGATCAAGCACGAGGGCGACGAGCTGCTCATCCTCTCCGGTCGCGACGTTCTCGCCATTCTCGGCTGACCCGGCAAACCATTCCGTCGTACTCAAGATTCAACGAACAGGAGTCAACAGCATATGGCTGCAAAGGACCTGAGATTCGCCGAGGAGGCCCGTCGCGGGCTTCAGTCGGGGGTCGACAAGCTCGCCGACACCATCAAGGTGACCCTCGGCCCCAAGGGACGCAATGTCGTCTTGGAGAAGAAGTGGGGCGCCCCCACCATCACCAATGACGGCTACACCATCGCCAAGGAGATCGAGCTCGACGACCCGTGGGAGAACATGGGCGCCAAGCTCGCCTACGAGGCCACCAACAAGACCAACGACGTAGCCGGCGACGGCACGACCACCTCGGCGGTACTGACCCAGGCCATGGTGCGCGACGGGCTGCGGCTCGTGGCTGCCGGCGCCAATCCGATGGAGCTCAAGCGCGGGATCGAGGAAGCAGTAGACAGGGTCGTCGAGAGCATCGGTGACCTGGCCAGCCCGGTCGACTCGTCGAACGTCGACCAGATCGCCTATGTGGCATCGAACTCGGCGGCCGACATGACCATCGGCGAGAACATCGCCCAGGCGCTGAAGAAGGTCGGCAACGAGGGTGTCATCACCGTCGAGGACAGCCAGACCTTCGGTGTCGAGTTGGAGTTCACCGAGGGCATGCAGTTCGACAAGGGCTACATCTCCCCCTACTTCATCACCGACCCGGATCGCCAGGAGGCGGTGCTCGAGGATCCGTACATCCTCATCGCCAACCAGAAGATCTCCTCGGTTCAGGACCTGCTCCCGGTGCTCGAGAAGGTGATGCAGACGGGCAAGCCGGTACTCGTGCTCGCCGAGGACGTCGAGGGCGAGGCTCTCGCCACGCTCGTGGTGAACAAGATCCGCGGCACGTTTGCCTCGGTTGCCGTCAAGGCCCCCGGCTTTGGTGAGCGACGCAAGGCCATGCTGCAGGACATCGCGATCCTCACCGGTGCTCAGGTCATCACCGAAGAGGTCGGGCTCAAACTGGAGAACGTCACGATCGATCTCTTGGGCAGGGCTCGCAAGATTGTTGTCACCAAGGACGACACGACCATCGTCGAGGGCGCCGGCTCGAAGGCCGATGTGGACGCCCGTACCAAGCAGATCCGACAGGAAATCGAGAACTCGGATTCCGACTGGGATCGCGAGAAGCTGTCCGAGCGTCTCGCCAAGCTCGCTGGTGGGGTTGCCGTGCTCAAGGTCGGCGCCGCCACCGAGGTGGAGCTGAAGGAGAAGAAGCACCGCATCGAGGACGCCATCCAGGCGACGCGGGCTGCGGTCGAGGAGGGCATCGTGCCCGGTGGTGGCGTTGCCCTGCTGCGTGCCCAGAGCGACATCGACAAGCTCCGCGGCGGCAGCGACGATGTGAAGGCCGGCCGGATGATCGTACGCAAGGCGCTCGAGTGGCCTCTGCGTCAGATCGCCGAGAACGCCGGTTACGAGGGCGGCGTCGTCGTGGACGGTGTGCGCAACGCCGAGACCGGTCACGGCTTCAATGCCGCAACCGGCGAGTATGGCGACCTGATGGCCGCCGGTGTCATCGACCCGGCGAAGGTCACCCGCTCGACGCTGCAGAACGCCGCCTCGATCGCGGCTCTGCTCATCACGACCGAGGCGCTCGTTGCCGAGCAGCCGGAAGACGAGCCAGCCGCCCACGCCCATGGCGGTGGCATGGACGGGATGATGTAGCGCACTGATCAAAGGGGCGGGCCCGTGGGCCCGCCCCTTTCTCATTTGAGCGACCTTCGATGCCGGCCTGTCCGGGAAGTGCATCGAGAGGAAGCGAACTTCGGGCCCGCGGTGCGGGCCCGTCACGCGTGCGGCCTCTGCCCGGATCACGTCGAGAGGGAGCGAACCTCGGGCCCGCGGTACGAGCTCACTCGAAGCTGTGGCGCCGCGCGGTCGACGAGGTGGCAGCGCGTGCCGGCTGGTCTCCCCGGGGAAAGGAGAGGAAGCTCGAAACGTGACCCGGACGGCACTTCGCGAGTGAGGGAGAACTCCCGGGGCCCGTTGTCACGGAGAGTGTCGTCACGGAGAGTGTTGGCACGGTCAGGCAACTAGCAGTCGTGGAGGGTTGCCTGACCGCACCACACAAGCACCGGAAGCTGGGGGAATGGGACGGCTCCCGATGCACCTACACCCAGTAGTTTGGCGCGCGTTCGCCAAAAGTTCACGTAGATACGTAGGGCGGTCGAATCATTCTGTTTTGGTCGCCGAGATCCGCGTGGTGGCACGCTGGCGGGTAGGGGGGCGGATCGGCTCCCGGGCCTGCCGCGGGACGGTGGGGTGGGACAATCGCCGCACCGGTTCGGGTGCGGGCGAAGGTGGTGCACGTTTTGTTTTGGTCGCCGAGATCCGCGTGGTGGCACGCTGGCGGGTAGGGGGGCGGATCGGCTCCCGGGGCTGCCGCGGGACGGTGGGGTGGGACAATCGCCGC
>JBFISM010000050.1:0-22745 GCA_041608535.1 Acidimicrobiia bacterium | reverse complement strand
TTGGCACCTCGATGTCGGCTCGTCTCATCCTGGGGCTGAAGCAGGTCCCAAGGGTCGGGCTGTTCGCCCGTTAAAGAGGCACGCGAGCTGGGTTTAGAACGTCGTGAGACAGTTCGGTCCCTATCCGTCGCGAGCGCAGGAGATTTGAGGAGATCTGTCCCTAGTACGAGAGGACCGGGATGGACAGACCTCTGGTGTGTCAGTTGTTCTGCCAAGAGCACGGCTGATTTGCTACGTCTGGAATGGATAAGCGCTGAAAGCATCTAAGCGCGAAGCCGGCTCCAAGATGAGATCTCCCACCCGTCAGGGGTAAGGCCCCTGGTCAGAACACCAGGTTGATAGGCCAGAAGTGGAAGCGCAGCAATGCGTGTAGCTGACTGGTACTAATAGGCCGAGGGCTTGACTTTGAATACAACGACTGATCGTGCTCGCTATGGAGGGCTCGAGGAGCGTCCTCCGGGTGTGAACTCGGGGGAACGCGCCTTGCGAGGGCCTTCACAGGGTTTCGGTGGCCATGGCGGCAGGGTTCCACCCGTTCCCATTCCGAACACGGAAGTTAAGCCTGCCAGCGCCGATGGTACTTGGGCCGAAGGGCCCCGGGAGAGTAGGTCGCCGCCGAACAGTTCAAGACTCGGGCCGCCCCTCATGGGCGGCCCGAGCTGTTCCCGGCCCCAGAGGACGGACAGTCGATGAGCGATTCGAATCATCGCGGTCGCAAGCGCAGCCGTGGACGTGACGCCGGGTCTCGGCGGCCGGCTGCCCGCGGGCGGCCCGGTACACCGGCGGCCTCGCAACGCGGCTCCGGTGAGTCCCCTTCCGGCGGGCCCGCAAGACGCAAGAAGCGCTCCGGAACAGAGGGCGCAAAGGCGGGCGGCAAGCCCACCAGCTCGCGCAAGGCCCCTGGAAGGAGCGACGGCCCGCGCAAGGGCAGTACCAGCCAGGGAGATCGCCGGGCCGCGCCATCGGGTGGGCAGCGGCAGAGAGGCTCGTCGGGCCGCGGTGAGGCATCACCGCAGCGCACCGCGCGGCGAGATCTGCGGGGCCCCGCAGCCCAGCTGCCCCGTTGGGTGGTGGAGGATCTGGCGCGCGTCACACCGGATCGACAGGTGGCACCCGCCCTGGAGGCCCTCGGGGAAGCCAGCGAGGCGATCGCCACCGGTTCGTACCACAAGGCAATCAAGAAGGCGCAGGTCGCCAAGCAGCTGGCACCCCGCGACGTAACCGTGCGCGAGACGCTCGGGTTGGCGGCATACCGGGTGGGCAACTGGAAGGTCGCACTTGCCGAGCTGAGGACCTACCGCAGGCTCTCGGGCGAAACCACTCACATGCCGGTGGAGATGGACATCCAGCGCGCCCTCGATCGTCCCGAAGCGATCGAGCAGATCTGGGAAGACCTGCAGCGCCTCGGGGGCAAACCCGCGGTGCTGAAGGAAGGCGCCGTCGTATATGCGTCGCATCTCGTCGATCGAGGGGATCTCGACGCCGCCTGGGAGGTGGTGAAGCCGGGTCGACTCACCCACGATCCTTTCGAGGAAGACCTCCGGATGTGGTACGTGGCTGCGCGCATTGCCGCCTTGCGTGGGCAGACCGACACTGCCGGGCGGCTGCGCAATGCGATCTTGGAGCACGATCCGTCATTCCCGGGAATCGACGAGCTCGAGACGCTCATCGCCCGCTCCGGCGACCTCTGACCGCCGGTCTCGGGCAACGTGTCACACCTCTGCGATACGTTCGCTTCGCTCGCACCTCCCCGAGAGGAGGAGCCCACGTCATGGACCTCAATCTCGTCGTGCTCAACGGTGTGTTCGCAGCGGACCCGGAGCACCGCGTCTCCGATTCCGGCACCAGTCTCTTACGCTGCCTCATCACGGTGCGCAGCGACAACCCGCGGCGTGTCGACGTGATCCCGGTCGTCTACTGGGAACCCAACCCTGCGATGCTGCAGAGCATCTCCGGCCGAGGACAGCGTGTGTGGATGGCCGGCACCGTACAGCGCCGCTTCTGGGCCGAGCCGGATGGGCGCAAAAGCCGTCTCGAGATCGTGGCCAGGACCCTCGAGCCACGCACCGACGAGGAAACCGCCCGGCTCGTCTCCGATCCGGCGCCGGGTTCGCACTAGATTCTCGGCGTGCCGAGAGTCGTCGTGGCATCCGCCACACAAACCGCCGCCGTCGCAGGCGCCCGTGTCGCCGACGAAGGTGGCAACGCCATCGATGCGGCGATCGCCGCCATCGTCACCTCGATGTGCACCGAGCCTGGCGTGGTGGCTCCGGGCTCGATCGGTTTCGTGAACATCGATGTCCCCGACGAACCGGCTGTTGTCGTGGACGGATATGCCGAGATGGCGGGTCGGGGAGCCGACCCGGGGCGATTTGGGTCGGGCCGCTGGGTGGAGATGGGTTACGGCGGCGGAGTGACCACCGTTGTCGGCTACGGCTCGGTGGCGGCGCCGGGAATGTTTGCGGCACTCGACATCGCCGCCCGACGGTGGGCGGCGCTGCCTTGGCGAGAGCTCATGCAACCTGCGATCGATGCGGTGCGAGACGGGTTCCCGCTCGGACAGGCGGCGAACGAATACCTGCAACACACTCATGAGAGCATCTTCGGCTGGGATCCCGACAGTCATGCCGCGCTCCACGACGAAGCCGGCAACCTGATCGGGCCGGACGACCTCGTCCGGCTGCCCGACCTGGTCGATTCGCTCACTGCGATCGCCGAAGACGGCGTACACACGCTGTATGCCGGCGACCTAGGTCTGGCAATAGCCTCCGCCTCAGAGGCAAACGGCGGATTGCTCACGCGGCGCGACCTCACGGAGTACCGGGCCGTCGAACGTGCCCCGGTGGAGTTCCAGCTGGCCGGTTGGTCCGGCTGGACCAATCCGCCGCCCGCCGTCGGCGGCGTCGCTACGGCCGCCATCTTGGCTCTGGTGGAGCACCACGGTCTCCCCGACGCACCGGCCGCCCGCTCCGCACGTCTCTACGAGTACCAGCGGGCCGTGTTGGGGTATCGCAGCACGCACTTCGCCGACGGTACCTCCATCGAACGCGAGGCCGCGGCATTTCTCCGCTTGGCGAGGGACGGGGACATGGCGGCGCTTCTCGGTTCACCGTCGACGTCGCACACCTCCACGGCGGACAGTGAGGGCCGGGTGTGTGCAGTGACCGTCTCTGCGGGGTACGGCTCGGGCGCCATGCCACCCGGTACCGGCTTCTGGTTGAACAACTCGCTCGGCGAGCTCGAGCTCAACCCGCGCGGCTATCACGGGCTCGCACCCGGAACCCGCATGGTCTCCAACATGGCGCCGACGACGGCTCGCACCAGAGCAGAGGCGCTGGCAATCGGGACACCTGGAGCCGATCGGATCACCACCGCCCTCAGCAGCGTGCTCATCCACCACCTGGTGGACGATCAAGCCCTCGAAGACGCGGTGGCAGCCCCGCGCCTCCACGCCGAGATCGCCAACGAGACGTACGACGTGTCGATCGAATCGGACATCGCCATCGCCGGCATCGATCCCGCTCGCATCAGGGTGTTCCCGGGGCGCTCGATGTACTTCGGTGGCGTACAAGCTGCGGCCGTCAGACACGACGGATCACTCGCGGGCGCTGGCGATGCCCGCAGGGCCGGAGCGGTCGCCACCGGTGGCCGCTGACAGCGCGCCCCACATCCCACCCGATCAATACGGCGGCCACGGCAGCGGGGGCCGGTCGAGCGGCGGCTCGGGATGAACGGGCGAATCCGTCACGGATGCGATCCGACCCCGCAATGCCCGCCACTCGGCGGCAGTCAACCAGCTGCGGAACCGTTCACCGGCATCGCCGTCGAGACGGGCGGGGAGAGTCGATACGGCCGCACGCAGGTGCTCGGGGATGGGTTGACCGGCGAAGGTCCACAGCACCGTGCGGAGCTTGTCATCGTCGTGAAACGTCAGGCCGTGGTCGATACCGACGATCTGGCCCGCCACCGTACGCAGGATGTGGCCCACCTTACGATCGGCGTTGTTGCACACCAGATCGAGTACGGCGATCGGCCACAACATCGCATCCGCCCGCTGGATGGCGGGCACGGCGTCCCATTCCTCGTCGATGTCGACGAACCGCTGCACCGAGCCGGGTCCGTAGATACCGTCACCCAGCGCAGTCTCGGGAACGACCCCGATGTCGAGGAGCTGGGACATCTCGAAGGTGAGCACCTCACGCCGCGCCAGCGTCTCGGTCGGAAAATCCCACAACGGGCGCTCTCCCCGCACCGGTTTGTAGACAACGGGTTCTCCCCGGTCGGTCACGCCGAGCAGGGTGGCATTCGATGCCGCAACGAATCGTCCCTCGACCTCTGCGACGTAGGGTGCCCAGACCATCGACCGTTCACGGCCGATGGTGACGAAGGTCCCCGTTCGACGTCGGACAGATGTGACCGTCCGGGTCCATGGCCAGCGAGCATCGCGGGCAGCGGGGTCGTCCTTGATCGACGGATTCGCCGCCCGTGCGGGCCGCAGCATCGAGTTGCGCCGGTGTCAGCAGATGCACCACCGCTGGGTCCTCGGACTGCGAGGGGCTGAGCGTCAATCGGATCATCCCCGTGGCCTCGTCATAGCCGAGCTGCATCGTCTCGATGCGAAAGGCGATCTCATCGGGCTCGACGATTGGCGGCGGTTCCAGCTCGGCGCCGGCTCCGGCGAACCCAATCGCCTGGAGCAACCGCCCGGCGTATTCGGCGAAGGCGGCGACCTGACCCTTCTCCAGCAGATATGCGTGTGGAGTGCCCGCATCGACGAACTGGAAGTAGAACGTGCGCTCGCCGGGAACGCCGACATACCCGACGGCGAAGTCGTCGACCGGGCGAGGACCACCAGGGTCAGCCACGGGACACCTCCCGATCCTCGGTTATCCGGAACGTCTGGTTGACCACGGGGACCCGCACCATGCCTCCTTTGTGCAGCTCGATCAGCGTGAGGCTGGTCGGGCCGACATGCACCCGATGGATCAGATCGAGCGGGACCCCGAGGTAGTGACACACCAAGGACCGGATCACATCGGAGTGGGTCACGACCAGCACGTCGGCTTTGCCGTGAGTGGTGGCGAGGCCCTCCAAGACCGCCACCGCACGGTGTTGCACCTCCCGGAGCGTCTCGCCATCGGGAAAGCGGAACCGGCTGGCCGCCCGCATCAAATCACCCCACGCCTTGAGCTTGTACAGGCTCTTCAGCGTCCGGCCCGACCACCGCCCGTAGTCGGCTTCCACGAGAGCGCGCTCGATGACGGGCCGCAGACCATGAGGCTGAGCGACGATGGCTGCGGTTTCCCGACAGCGTTGTATCGGCGAGCTGTACGCAGCGGCGAACCGCACGTCGGTCAGGTTGCGGGCGACCGCTTCCGCAGCGTGGCGGCCGTCCTCCGACAGCGCAACACCGGGGAGCCGCCCGCTGAGGACGGTGCCCGTCTCGCTGGTGACACCGTGGCGGACGACGTAGGCTCGCATGAGGTGCCAGCCTACCCACGCCGTCCGTGTTCACTGCGGGGACGCTGTCGGCGGATCGCACCACCACAAAACCTCTTAGCCTTGGAACCATGAATGTCCGCGACTTCGTGGGTTTGGCTCTCAGCCCAATCCGGCTGTCGCTGCTGGGTCGGGCGGCCGAGGGAACCATCGATGTCGCCGCCATCGCAGCCGGGCACCGCGTAGCCGAGCGCACCGTTCTCGTCGAGCTCGGCAAGCTGCGCTCGGCGGGTCTCATCGACGGCAACAACCATCTGGTGCGAGCAAGGCTGCGCGAAGTCGCCATGGCGCTGCCTCAAGACCCCCCCATCGATCCCGAACTCGTCGGCGAGGGATGGACGAGCGAGGAAGCCGACGTGCTGGCTCGCTTCTTCTCGGGGGACAGGCTTGTCGGGATTCCCGCCGCTCGTGCCAAGCGGCTGGTCGTGCTCGAGCGTCTCGCTCAGGAGTTCGAACCTGGGGTGCGCTATCAGGAGCCCGAAGTCAACTTCCGGCTCCAACTCTTCCACCCGGACTATGCCGCACTCCGCCGCTACCTCGTCGACGAAGGGCTGATGACCCGAGCGGAAGGCGTGTATTGGCGAACTGGCGGCCGTTATCTGGTGACGGAGACCCCCACAGAGTGACCGCAGTCGACAACAGGCCGCTATGGCGGCGACCGGTGTGGATGGTCGGTCACCTCGTCGCTCTGGTCGGGATCGTCGGCTTCATCGCGTTGGGGTTCTGGCAGTACGACCGCCACCTCGCCAGGACCACGCTCGACGAGCGAGTTGCGCAGCGTCTCGACGAAGCCCCGGTGCCGCTTGCGTCGCTGCTGACGCAGCCGGTCGACCTCATCGAGTACCGGCCGGTGAGCGTCACCGGGTTCTATGCGTCGGAGGAAGAGGTCGTCTGGCGTGCCCGCACGTTGGACGGGGTATCTGGAAACCACGTGATCACCCCACTGGTGCTCGCCGACGGCCGCAGTGTGGTGGTGGATCGTGGGTGGGTACCGATCGATCTAGACGATCCACCGGTCGCCGTGGCAGCCCCGCCCACCGGTGAGGTCACCGTCATCGGACTCGTGCGGCGCCCCCAGCCGTCGGGTGGGCTGGGTCCGCGCGATCCGGCGGACGGGAGGCTCAGCCGCATCTCCCGTCTCATCCCCGCTCGGCTCGCCGATCAGATCACGTCCCCGCTGATCGTCGACTATTACATCCAGCGTCTGGAACCGTCGCCGGGAGATGGCGAGTTGCCCCTGATCGGGGAGCTTCCGGAGCCCGGAGGGGGGCCACCTCATCTCAGCTATGCGGTGCAATGGTGGGCGTTTGCCGCCGTGGTCGCCGTCGGCTACCCGGTCCTGCTCTACCGGACGAGCCGGAAGCACGTCCCGGCGTGATCGGTACCCCGCGAGATGGTCAGGAGGATTCCTTCCACGCCTTCTTGCGCGCTTTGAGATCCGGGAGATCGGCGGGATCGCGGATGTCGACGATCGACGGCCAGTCCGGCAGGTATTGCTCCCAACCGTCCGGGCGAACGCCAAACCGCTCGCTCAACACGCCGAAGTAGACCCTCGCCTTGTATTCGCCGAAGCCGGGAAGCTTCTCGATCCTGGCGACGACGTCTGCGGCCGTCTCAGCATCACGCCACAGCTTGGCGGGATCGCCGTCGTAGGTGTCCACGAGGTAGGTGGCGACGGCGTGCACTCGTTTCGCCATGTTTGCGGGGAATCGATGGAGCGCCGGTCGCCGGCGGAACACCTCCTCCAGCTCCTCGAGCGGCATGGCCGCCAGCGATGCCGCGTCGTAGGCGCTTCCCAGCCGAGACCGAAGCTCGGCTGGGCCGCCGAAGGCCTTCTCGATGGGTACCTGTTGGTACAGCACCAGTCCCACGATCAGCGCCATGGGATCCTCGGCCAGCAACCTGTTGGCTGCTTCGTCTTCCGTGTAATGCAGTGCGCTCGGTCTTGCCAAATGGACCCTCCGTGCCGGGTGGCGAACGGTAGTGGAGCGATCGCACGCTGCGGTACGCTGCCGGCCATGACGGAGAAGATCTATTCCACCGATGCCTACGCTCGCTCCATGGACGCCATGGTCGTGGGCATCGATGCCGACGACGGCCGGGTGCTGCTCGACCGAACGGTGTTCTACCCCGGGGGAGGGGGCCAGCCTCCAGACAGTGGCGAGCTCATGATCGGCGATGACCGCTTGTCCGTGGTCCGCGTCGGCGCTGATGCCGACGGCGTGTGGCATTGGGTCGAAGGCGGGCTCCCTCCGGTGGGGACGGCGGTGACGGGCCAGCTCGATTGGAGACGACGCTACGCCACCATGCGCACCCACACTGCGCTCCATGCTCTGTGCGGCGTGATCTGGGAGAGGTTTCACAGCCCGGTGACCGGCGGCAACATGGAACCGGGAAACGGAAGACTCGATTTCGAGCTGCCGGACTGGGATCCCGAGGACCGCGATCCGATCGAGAGCGAGCTCAACGAGCAGCTGCACAAGGCGCTTCCGGTCGAGGTCTCCTTCCTGCCGCGTGAGGAAGCCGATGAGGATCCCAGCCTCATCCGCACCAAGGTCAACCTGCTCCCCGCATCGCTGCGGGAAGTGCGGGTCATCGACATAGTTGGTCTCGACCGCCAGGCGGACGGTGGCACTCATGTCGACAGCACATCCGAGGTCGGGTCCGTGCGCATCACCAAGGTCGAGTCGAAGGGCAAAGGCTTCCGACGAATTCGTCTCGCCGTCGTCGAGCCATGACGGGCGTTGCCGGCGGGCCGCCTCTGGTGGCCGGGATCATCTTCGACCTGGACGGAACGTTGGGCGACACCCTGCCGGTCTGCTTCGCCGCCTTCCGCCGGGTCTTCGAGATGGACCACGGTGTGGTCTACGACGATGCGGAGATCCGGACGATGTTCGGGCCGACCGAGCGCGGTGTACTGGCGACGCGAGCCGTCGGCGACCTCGACACATTGCTCGCCAGCTACCTACAGCTCTATACCGAGCTGCACGATGCGGCGGCCGAGCCCTTCGACGGCGTCCGCAACGTTCTCACCCGGCTGGCCATGCGCTCGATTCCCACTGCAGTCGTGACGGGTAAGGGGCTCGAGAGCGCCGAAGTCTCGCTCGACCATTGGGGGCTGCGCGAGTGCTTCACCCAGATCCGTGCCGGCAGTGATCACGGTGACGTCAAGGTGGAGAACATGCGGGCGGTGGTGACGGGCTGGGGCATCGATCCCGCTGCGGTGGTCGCCGTGGGAGACGTTCCCCTCGATGTGTCGCGTGCCCGGCAGGCCGGGGTACGGCCCGTTGCTGCTGCTTGGGCCACCACAGCAGACCGATGCGCCCTGGCGGCCTCAGAGCCCGAAGCAGTCTTCGATGAGGTTGGCCAGTTCTGGGCTTGGCTGGAACCACAGCTCGCCACGTGAGCAACCCGGTCTGTCTACGGCGCCCACAATCTGCCGTTGCGATAGAAGGTCCAGTAGTCCTCCACGAACGACGTGAATCCGGGGAGTACGTCCAACCCCACCCCCTGCAACTCGCCGCTCACGCCAATGCCACGCACCGGATCCCACACCGTGCCGGTTTCCCGGTCGACGAGGTCGGATCCGGAGAACTCGAACGTGAGCACCCGGTCGTCCACGGTCCTGGAGAACACAGTCCACGTATCGGGTAGATCCGGTGCGACCACCACCGCAATCGGCGCACCGCCGACCACTTCATTGGCCACCGCACTACGGAGGCTGCGCACGGGGAAGGCGATGCTCTCCTCTCCGAGCTCGACGACTATCGACATGGAATCGAGGTCGAAACCGCTCGGCCGATCCGGGGCCTCGAGCGCCACGGTTTCAGGATGGCTCTGCAGCCACTCGTCCCATGTCGTCAGCCGCGACGGGACCAGATCGAGCCGGGCGCCCTGCAGTGGACCTGCGATGGCCTCTCCAATGGGCTGGCTCCACACGCTCCCGGTGCCGTGATCCCACCATGTCATGGCTCTGCCCCACAAGGCTCCTTGATTACCGAAGACCAGTTCCTCGCCGTCCAGATTGCGGGAATGGACCATTCCCGTTGCACACAGCGGTCACCAGGTGACGAGTATCGGAATACCGGCAAGACGATCGATGACCATCTCCCGCCGGTTGAGAAAGCCCACGGGATACGCTTTGGCCTCACCGTCGATCTCGACACCGATGACAAGCGCATCGGGGGTCCAGCCCGCTGTCTCCGCCGAGACGAATCGTGGGTCGTACACGGGCAGAATGCCGTCGCGAGCGAGCACCTGCCGAAAGCCGTCGGGGAGCTTCTCGCCGGCACGCACGGGGTCGTACACCTCGCTCGGGACGGCGAGCTCGCCCAGCTCCGCCGTCGCCTCCGGACGCGGCGGTGTCCCCGGACTGCGCCAGGCCGCCCAGGCGACGATGAACAAGAACGTGATGAGCAGTGCGGGTGCGAGGAATGCTCGTGCGATGCTCTCCACCCGGCTGGCGTTGTCGGGCACATTTTGCTCAACGCACGGTTCTGCTGCGGTGTTCCGTACCGTCGAGGATTGGACGGTCTCTGCAGTCGTTGCCGGCCGGCGGCATCCCACATTGTCGGGAGGCGACGAAAAAACGGGAAGAACCCCGCCAGCTACGTGGTTCGTCGAAGCAGATGACTGTCGCAAACACCAGCTTCGAGCATTTCGCTTGGCTGGCGAAGAGCTTCGGGCGAACGGATTACCTTCCGTTGACGCGTGCCGATCTGGAAGCGCTTTCCACGACCGGTTCGTACATCGAGAAGTATCCGGGAACCCACTTGTTCCGGGAGGGCGCTCCGTCGATCGCCGCGTTCGTCATCCAACGTGGCGAGGTCGAGCTCTATCGCACCCGGGGCGAAGGGAAGAAGGTGGTGGGTCGCATCAAGGCCGGCTCTGTGATCGGTGATATCGCCATGTTCCGCAACGAGCCGTACTTGCAGAGCGCCAGAGCCGTCGACCGGGTCACGGCATTCCGCATCGATCGCAACAAGCTGCTTCCAGTGTTGCTCGAACATCCCACGGTGGCATTGCGCTGGCTCGTCGCCGGGCTCTCTCAGCTCGAGACGACACAGCGCCGGGTGGTCCGCTTGATGCACCGCACCGTCAAACAGCAGGTGGCCGAGCTGTTGCTCGACGAGGCCGATACATTCGGGGAGGTGCGGCTCAGCCAGAGCGCGATCGCCGACATGCTCGGCGCCAGCCGCCAATCGGTCAACGAGGCTCTGGCCGAGCTCCTCAGCTGCAACGCAGTCGACACCGGCTATCGGATGGTGCGGCTCATGGATCGCTCCCAGCTGTGCACGCTGGCAGGCCAGCCGGACTGACCGTCGTTCCTTGGACTGAGACGCAGCGTTTCGTACAGTCGGTCCCATGCCTGAGATCTCGCATCGCCGGTGCCGGTGGTGTGGTGCAGAGTTTCCGGTCGAACGTCGACCCGGGCGGCCGCGGCTCTACTGCCGGCGGAGCCATCGTCAGCGGCATTACGAGGCGATGACCCTCGCCCAGCGCCACGGCCTCGGACCCAAGGATGCGCTGGTCGATGCCGAGAAGCTGCGCCGGCTCAACGATCGGCTCTACATGCTCGAAGCAGCGTGTGAAGACGTGCGTTCCGACATCGGCACAACACCCGATCTGGACACATACCGGGAGGCGGTGGTTCACCTCCTCGAAGCGGCGCTCGCTCTGCAATCTGCGTACATCGAGCCGCGGGCGATCGGTCAAGCACCGCTGAGGTGATCGCCCCCCTCGTTGCGCAGTGATTGGCCGGTCGCACGGGTGCGTCCCCGGAAAACCGCGATCACGTCGCCGTGCTGGTTGCTGACATCGACGTCGTAGACCCCGGTTCTCCCTCGCCGTGCTTGCTCCCGGGCACGTGCGGTCAGGGTGTCTCCCAGCGTTGCGGGCAGTAGCCACGTCATGTCGGCCGAAACGGCGAAAGAGACATCGCCGTGACTGTTACTGGCAAAGGCCATGGCCGAGTCCGCCAGCGTGAAGACGATGCCCCCATGGCACACGTCGAGCCCATTCACCATCTGGGCGGTGACGGTCATCGTGAGCGTCGCCGATCCAGGCCCGACATCGTCGATCCGCATCCCGAGCCACTGCGATGCGGCATCTGCGGCGTACATGAGGTCGGCGTTGCGCCGGGCCGGAATGTCGGGATCGGTCACGTCGGTCACGCTAGACGCACTCACTGCGCGGCGTCACCCAGGGTCGTCATGGCGCTTCGTGAACTCGCCGCTCAGTTCGTGCGCTGGCGGTGCTCGATGTAGTAGCGAAGCAGAGCGTTCGTCGAACTGTCGTGATCGAGGTCGGCCGAGGCGCCGGCCTCGATCTCGGCGCCGATCGCCGTGGCGAGCTCCTTGCCCAGCTCCACACCCCATTGGTCGAACGAGTTGATCTGCCAGATCACACCTTGCGTGAACACCTTGTGCTCGTAGAGAGCGATCAACTGGCCGAGCGTGGCTGGGGTGAGCGCTCGACCGAGAATCGTGGTGGTCGGTCGGTTGCCGGGAAAGGTGCGATGGCGGATCAGGTCAGACCGAACCCCTTCCTCCGCTACCTCGGTAGCCGTTCTGCCAAACGCCAGGGCTTCGGTTTGTGCAAAGAGGTTCGCCATGAGCTGATCGTGGTGACCACCTGGGTCGGCGACAGGGTGGACGAAGCCGATGAAGTCCGCCGGCACCTCCGACGTCCCTTGATGCAGCAGTTGGAAGAATGCGTGTTGCCCGTTGGTGCCCGGCGCACCCCAGACGATCGGGCCCGTGTCCCACGCCACCGGAGAGCCGTCGAGAGTGGTGGATTTGCCGTTCGATTCCATGTCGAGTTGCTGCAGGTAGGCAGGAAAGTCGGCCAGGTTCTCGCTGTAGGGGAGCACGGCATGGCTCTGCAGGCCGAGGAAGTTGCGGTACCACACCCCGAGCATCGCCATCAGCACGGGCACATTGGCTGGTAGCGGTGTGCTCCTGAAATGCTGATCGATGCTGTGGAAGCCGCTCAGCATCTCGGTGAAGGCGGAGGCTCCGATGGCGATCATCAAACTGAGACCGACGGCAGAGTCCATCGAGTACCGCCCGCCGACCCAATCCCAGAAGCCAAACATGTTCTGCGGGTCGATACCAAAGTCGACCACCTCGTCCCGATTGGTGGACAGCGCCACGAAATGAGAGGCGACGGCGTGATCGCCCAACGCATCGATGAGCCAGGTGCGGGCGTTGCGTGCGTTGGTGAGTGTCTCCACTGTGGTGAACGTCTTTGAGGCAACGATGAACAGGGTGGTCTCCGGCTCCGTCCGATCCAGCACGTCGGCAAGATCCGCCCCGTCCACGTTCGAGACGAACTCGGAGACGATGTCGGGGTGGGCGTAGTGCGCCAGCGCTCGGGTGGCCATGGCCGGGCCGAGATCGGACCCGCCGATTCCGATGTTGACCACGGTCCGGATGGGCTCGCCGGTGGCGCCGGTCCACGTCCCATCGCGTACGGCCTCGGCAAAGGAAGCCATCCGGGCCAGCACGTCGTGCACATCGGCCACCACGTTGCGCCCGTCGACCATGAGGATGGCGTCCGGCGGCATACGGAGTGCAACGTGCAGCACGGCCCGATCTTCCGTCGTGTTGATACGTTCCCCGGCGAACATGGCGTCACGCCGTTCGGTCACGTTGCGGATCTCCGCCAGCTCGATGAGGGCAGCCAGCACGTCGTCGGTCACGAGGTGCTTCGACATGTCGATGAGCAGATCGCCGGCCGTGAACGTATAGCGTGCCGCGCGCTCCGGGTCGGAGGCGAACAGCTTCCGCAGGTCGAACTCCTCGCGGACGGTGGCGAGTTGCTCGAGCCGCTGCCATGGACGTTCGGTCACGGTCTCTCCCCGGTTTTGCGCCCGGTGCACTCTACGGGTGTTTGCCGCGGAGAACCTGACGTCACCAGGCGCCGCCGCCCCCACCACCACCGCCTCCGCCTCCGCCACCGGAGAACCCACCGCCGGAACCGGTGGACGAAGGCTGGGCGAAGGCTCCGCGCAGCGCGCCACCGATGTCGGAGATCGCGTTGGTGCTGTGACCCGACGAGTAGCCGTGGTTCCCGTACCAGTACAGATCCGACACTTCGGCCAGCTCGGCCGGTGCCATCATCCGGGCGGCAGCGAGCACCTCTTGTGTGACGCCGAGAGCGATCGCATAGACCAAGTACTCCTCCCACAGGTCGAGGGAGATGGCGGGCGCCTCGTGGAACCGACCGAAGTCGGTGAGGTACCGGCGGAACGCTCTCCAGCGGGCGTCGAGCAAGGCACCTTTCTCAGTACGCCGCACCCAGGTCCGTCGCGAGACCGCTACGGGCACGACAATCACCCAGGAGACGACGAACATGGCGATGATCCCGGTGCGCAGTAGATCGCCATCCACCACGGTGGTGAATCGTTCGAGCAGGGGCGTCACCACGAAGAGTCCGATGGCGGCGATGGCCGCGACGATCCCGCCAATGGCCCAGGGATACCCCTGACGGGGATGCTCGAGGAGGCCCTCGGAGACGAGCTGCTTGGTGACGGCCGCCTGAAAAGCCTCGTAGCTGGTGGCGTTGGCGGAGGCGTCCTCCCGGATATGGCGCCGCAGCTCCGTCAGCGGGATCGGGCCATCTTCGAGCACGCGGCTCATGATCGTGTAGACGGGGCGCTCATGACGTCGCAACGAGCCTTCATCTTCGCTCAACGCAAGAAGGAGATCGGTGATGGTCTCACTGCGCAGACCGAGCCAGGTCTCCTTGTCGATGCTCGTTGGCGTTGCAGTGATCTTGTTGTGTCGAATCAGGTCGAACAGCGTCGCCGTCCACCCGGCCTCGTCGACACGCCCCTGGGCGAGGAGGCCGTTCACCACAGCGGGATCGTCGTCGGACGGGGGTGATTGCTCGTACTCGCGGTCGTAGACGACGTCCGGCTCCCGACCAAAGCGGCGGTAGCCGGCGTGCAGAGCAAACGGGACCAGCGCGGTGATGCCGGCCAGCGTGAACAGCGATACGCGGTCGGCGAGTCGCTCGCTTTCGGCCCGATTCGCCTCTGCCGCCTCCTCCTCGAGCACCCTGGGGAGACCGTCACCGGACACGATGGTTGCCCCGCCGCTGCTCGCCAATACAGTCGCCGGCAGCACCGTCCGCATTTCGACGAACTGGTACGGCGGGATGTCGCCGGCACGGAGCGACGGGGAGAGTCCGTCGTCCCCCAGCGAAGTCGTGCCGTCCACCGTTGCGGGATGCCCGAACACCAGCACATCACCAACGTCGAGATCGGCCGGCGGGTAGCGCAGCCGTGCCGTCACCCGGTCGACGGGGACCGCCCATTCGTCGCCCCACACCTTGAGATTCACGTCGAGCACGTCGTCGTACGCCTTGGCCAGACCCGTCATGCGATACGAGATCTCGTACGTCCGTTGCTCGTCTGCGGCGCGGTAGTGCCACACGACACGGACGACGTCGCCGCGATCTTCCACTCCGAACCGGCCGGGCTCATCGTTGGAGCCGAGTTCGGTGTTTCCGCCCGGGCTGTAGGCGATCCCAGCCTCGCCGACCGAGACGGCGCCGACGCTCTCCCCGCGCCGCAGCGGGATGTCTCGAAAGGCACCGCTGAAGGAGCCGTCGTACACGAAGGTGAGCAGCTCGGTGATCAGCAGCGACCCATCGTCCTGCAACTCGATGGTGACGTCGGCTTCGGCGATGTGGAATGACTTCGCCAGCGCGGGCGCAGCCTGCAGGACCCCGAGAACCAGCAGGCTCAGCGTCACCAGGGTGCGTCTCAGAATTCCACCTTCGGCACGCTGCGGCCCTCGTCTTCGGCTTGGAAAAAGGCCATCGCATCGAATCCGGCGAGCCCGGCCACGAAACGCGATGGAATCGTCTCGACGGCGTTGTTGTACGTGAGTGCGGCATCGTTGAAGATCTGCCGAGCGATCGCGATGTCACCCTCAGTGTCCGACAGCTCCAGTTGGAGCATCCGGAAGTTGTCGCTCGCACGCAGCTCGGGATACGCCTCGGATAGAGCGAACAGCCGACGCAGCGCCTGCGTCAGTGCGTTCTCGCTGCTCGCCTGACCGGTGATGGTGTCGGCCTCCATTGCCTCATTCCGGGCGCGCACCACGGCTTCGAGCGTGCTCTGCTCATGGTCGGCATAGCCGCGCACGGTCTCCACGAAGTTGGGGACAACGTCGTACCGGCGCCTGAGCTGGACATCCACCTGGGACCAGGCGTTCTCCGCTCGATTGCGCGTGCGCACCAGCCGGTTGTAGGTGAGCACCCCCCAAACAACGAGCAGCACTGCTGCGATGACCAGGACGATCGGCCACATGGCGGCAATCGTATCCATCCCGGGGCACGAGGGCCACCTTGCGTACACTCGATGGCCATGGACGCCCGGCACTCCGCAGAGCACGACAGGCTGCGGCAGCACCGGTCCGGGGAGATGAACTGGCTGTGGTGGGGACCGTATCTCTCCGAACGGCAATGGGGGACCGTTCGAGAGGACACGAGCGACACCGGTGATGCCTGGAACTCCTTCACCCACGATCAAGCACGGTCCCGCGCCTATCGCTGGGGAGAGGACGCCATCGGAGGCTTCAGCGATGTCGAGCAGCGGATCTGTCTCGGTGTCGGTATGTGGAACGGGAACGATCCGATCATCAAGGAGCGCCTGTTCGGTCTCGCCGGCCCCGAGGGCAACCACGGCGAGGATGTCAAAGAGGAGTACTGGTACACCGCCGGGACACCAACGCATTCGTTCATGGAGATGCGTTACGCCTACCCGCACCGGGCATATCCATACGTGGACCTGGTCGAGACCAACGCCGCCCGGGGCTATGGCGACCCTGAGTACAAGCTGCTCGACACCGGGATTTTCGATGACGGCGCATATTTCGATGTCGACATCACCTACGCCAAGCACGATCCCGATCAGCTCGTGTGGGCCATCCATGTGACCAACCGCGGCACGGCGCCGGCACGCTGCGTCGTGTTGCCGACGGTGTGGTTTCGTAATACCTGGCGATGGGGGTACGAGTCGGGGCCGCTTCAGGCGACGCCGCACAAGCCGGAGGTGTGGCGCACCGGGCGCATGCTCACGGCCGCGCATCCGACGGCCGGGGAGTTCGTTCTCGAGGCCGACGATGCCGATGCCGAGATCTGGCTCACCGAGAACGAGACCAGGGTCGATGGGGCGCCGGGTTTGTTCAAGGATGGCTTTCACCGGCGGCTGATCCACGGCGAGCGGGCCGCAGCAACCACGGAGGGAAGCGGGACGAAGGCTGCGTTCGTCGTCGATGTCTCGCTGGCCGCCGGGGAGCAACGGCGGGTTCTCTTGCGACTCGCACGGTCCGGAGACAATCCCTGCTCCTGGGATGATGCGGAGGAGCTCCTGGCACGCCGCCGCACCGAATGCGACGAGTTCTACACAGCGCTGTGTGGTGGGGCGCTCACCGCCGACGAGGCCGTCGTGTTGCAGCAGGCAGCCGCGGGTCTGTTGTGGAACAAGCAGTTCTACTACCTCGACATCCCGCAGTGGATTCGGGGCGATCCCATCGCCCCCCGCCATACCCGGCGCATCCGCAATCGCGACTGGACCCACCTCAACACCCTCGACATCATCTCGATGCCGGATGCCTGGGAATACCCATGGTTTGCCGCGTGGGACCTCGCATTCCACACGATCCCGCTGGCGGCACTCGATGCCGGGTTCGCCAAGGAACAGCTCGTGCTGATGCTGCGCGAGTGGTACATGCATCCCAACGGTCAGCTCCCCGCCTACGAGTGGAACTTCTCGGACGTGAACCCACCCGTCCATGCGTGGGCCGCATGGCATGTGTATCAGATCGATGCGGCCGCCACCGGGGTCAAGGACACGGGGTTCCTCGAACGCGTCTTTCACAAGCTGCTCATCAACTTCACGTGGTGGGTGAACCGCAAGGATCACGACGGCAACAACGTGTTCCAAGGTGGCTTTCTCGGGCTGGACAACATCAGCATGTTCAATCGCAGCGAGGAACTACCCACCGGTGGACACATCGACCAGAGCGATGGCACCGCCTGGATGGCGTTCTACACGCTCGAGATGCTGAAGATCGCCATCGAGCTCGCACAGGACAACTCGGTGTACGAGGACGTGGCGACGAAGTTCTTCGAGCACTTCCTCGCCATTGCCACCGCCATGGGCGGTGCGGGAAGCGCTCCAGGCCTGTGGGATGACGAGCTCGGTTTCTTCTTCGATGCGGTGCATCTGCCCGACGACCGCAAGATCGTCCTGCGGGTCCGGTCGCTCGTCGGTCTCATCCCGCTGCTGGCGGTGGAATGCGTCACTGCCGACCGTCTCGAACCGCTGCGGGACTTCATGCGGAGAATGGAGTGGTTCGTCACCCATCGCCGGGGCTTGGCCGGCGCCATCGTCGATCTCGATGTCCGCTTGTCGGGCATGTCGACTCTGTTCTCGCTGATGACCCCGCGACGTCTCACCGAGACGCTGCGCCGGATGCTCGATCCGGCGGAGTTCCTCTCCGACTTCGGGATCCGCTCGCTCTCCAAGGCTCATGAGGAGGAGCCGTACGTGTTCAACGAGGGGGGTGTCCACGCCTCGATCACCTACGAGCCGGGTCTGTCGCGCTCGCCGCTGTTCGGGGGCAACTCGAACTGGCGGGGTCCGGTGTGGATGCCCATCAACTTCCTCATCATCGAGGCTCTGCGCGAGTTCGCCGAGTATTACGGCGACGCCGCCGTCGTCGAGCACCCCTCGGGATCGGGCCGGGAGATGACGCTGGGTGAGGTCGCCGACGAAGTGGAGGACCGGTTGTGTGGCTTGTTCCTTCCCGACGAAGATGGAGTACGCCCTTCGTTGCGAGGTCGCCAGACCCCTTGGGAGGAGCCACCTCTGTTTCACGAGTATTTCCACGGCGATACCGGACAAGGGCTGGGCGCCGCCCACCAGACCGGCTGGACCGGGTTGGTCGTGACGATGCTGCTGCGACGTGCCGAGCGGAGACGCGCCGGATGACCGCATCGTCGTTGGCGTTGTTGGCAGCAGGGACGATGATTGCGCCATGCAGATGCGGGTCATGTACAACCAAGCAGACGGCACGCCGGCGCTCCTCGACAACATTCCGACCGACGTAGCTACCGCACAGTGGGTGTGGATCGACATCACGGCGAGCAGCGACGCCGCCGGGGAGCTCGCTGAGCTCCTGGCCGACCTGAAGCTGGATCCGCTGGCAATTCGGGATGCCGTGGGCGACGCCGACCTCCCCAAGGTCGACGACTTCGGTCATCACCTCCTGGTCGTGCTGCACGGTCTTCGCAGCGATCGTGTCGACACGTACGAGCTGGACTGTTTCCTCACCGAGCGCCACCTGGTGACGGTGCACCGCGAACGGTCACCGGCGCTCGATGCGCTGTGGGATCAGGTGCAGCTCAGCCCCGAGCTGGCTCGAGGAGGACCCGACGAGCTCCTTGCCAGGCTCGCCGACGTTCTCACCCGCCGGCTGCTCTCGGTTCTCGAGATCTTCACGCATCGCATCGAGGAGTTGACGCTCGATGCTCTCGGTGCCGCTCCCTCTTTCCTCGGCGACATGACTGCGGTGCGAGTCGATCTCGCTGCCGTGCGCCGTGTGGTGCATCCGCAGCGGGAGAGTCTCGATCTGCTTCGGCAGACCTCGTCGGTCTTGGTCGACCCGCAGGCACGTCGCCGTTTCTCCGACGTGTTCGACGTGGCCGTGCGGACCTCCCACGAGCTGGATGCCGCCCGGACGGCACTTGCGGAGACACTCGACGCGTACCAGGGAGCTGAAGCCAGAGAGGCCACGAACGTCACCAGGATTCTGACGATCTACGCCGCGGTGCTCTTGCCGCTGAGCCTGATTGCAGGCTTCTTCGGCATGAACTTCGTCAACCTTCCTGGGCTGACGAACGACAACGGCTGGATCATCGTGACCACAGCGATGCTCTTCGTTGGACTGGTGTCGCTTGCCGTGTTCGCCGCCCTCGGCTGGATCCGTCGGCCGTCGGCAAAGCGCACGGGTGCGTTGGTCGGCCGCGGCCTCATTCAAGCGGCACGCGCTCCGGTGCGGGTCGCGGGTGCGCTCTACGAGGTCTCCACCATGCCGCTGCGTACCATCTCGACCCGGAGGACCGACTCGAAGATGGACGACGACGATCTCTGACGACGATCTGCTGGAACTCGGCGACCTCATGTTGCCGTGGCATCGCAGCACGCCGGCGACCGCAGTCTGTGCCATAGTGCCCGTCGCATGAATCCCTTTGCCGAGTTCTCGACCTTGAGCTTCGATTGCTACGGCACGCTCATCGACTGGGAGACGGGAATCGCCGCAGCACTGCAACCGTGGGCCGCGCGCACCGGGCTCGAACTCGACGCCGAGCAGCTCATCGCAGCCCATGGTCGGCACGAGACCCTGGTACAGCAGGAGCGTCCCACCGCTCGGTACCCGGATGTGCTCGCCGAGACGCTGCGCCGCATCGGCGGAGAGCTCGGAGCTGCCGTCTCCGACCAGGACGCGGCAGCGTACGGTGCGTCGGTGGGGGAGTGGCCCGCTTTTCCGGATTCGGCCGAGGCGCTGCGGAGGCTGGTCGACCGATACAAGCTGGTGATCCTGAGCAATGTCGACAGGGACTCGTTCGCCAAGAGCCACGAGCGGCTGGGTGTCGAGTTCGACCTCATCGTCACCGCCGAGGACGTCGGCTCGTACAAGCCAGACCTACGCAACTTCCATGCGATGTTCGCGAGGCTTCGCGACCTCCGCACAGACCGAGCCGAATTGCTCCACGTGGCGGAGAGCCTCTATCACGACCACGGGCCAGCGCAGCGGCTCGGGTTGCCCTCGGTGTGGATCCACCGCCGACTGGGCAAGGAGGGGCACGGTGCGACCGCCCAACCGGCCGGTGTGGTCGAGCCGGAGTGGGTCTATCCCTCCATGGCCTCTTTCGCCGACACTGCCGCTCGACAACCGGCACCATGACGAGGAGGCGCGACAACCAGGTTGCGATCGAGCTTCAATCGGCGCAACCGTGGCAAGTCCGCTTCTGGCGCAACCCGGCCGATCGGAGAATCGCCGGCCCCACCGAGCCCTCTCTCGATGAACTGGTCGCGCGGTTCAGGGGACAAATCGCCGGGGACGGGCTCGTCCAATCGGACGCTGGCCCTGACGCTCGCAGAACCAGTATGGTCGTGCGATGACCAAGAGCTCCGGTGCCGCCCGCGATGTCGCCGACGAGATGAATCCGATCACATTCCAAAATCGGATGCGCAAACTTCCGGTCCTCGAGCAGATCTTGCGAGTTCTCGACCGCTTCCTTTAGGCCGGCGTCCTACTCTCGGATCACTCTCTGGGCATTCGTTTCTGGCCAGGACCGGGAAACCGACCTGCACGAGTCCACCTCATCACTCCGAATTCGCAAGAAGCGACGCCAGCGGAGTCAATCAATTCCGGCGGTCGGAAGCACGGACAGGATTGCTCATTCCAAGCCGCTCAACTGCTCGGCGATCTCACCGATGACCTCGAACTTGGTCTTGGCTTCCTTGGCGACGGGGACCGCTGTCCTCTCGAAGCGCTCCAGGTCGATCTGGTCCACGGAGAAGAGCTCGACGTGGCCGTCGAGCGCACCGCGCCAGGACACGACGAGGCCGGCGAGAGCGCGGAGGATCTCCGTTGCCGGGGGCTCGGCCTCATCCTCCGTTGAGAACGAGACGGCACCGATGCGGATTTCCTCTGTGTCGTCGATGGGGAGGTCCGCCGATCCAAGCTGCGGGTACGGGATGGTATGTGGACCTGGCGGCGAGATTGGTCCGCCGCGGAGATAGATTCCGCGCAACCCGTAGAGGAGTCCGTCCTTCGCCGAGCCAAGGGCCGTCCAATCGAGCAATCCGATCACCGTCTCGTCGTCGGGGATCTCGTACCGTTCGATGGCGGTCCGAAGCTTCTTGAGCGGGATGTCGGGGGCCACGAAGACAGGACCGTCCGCATGGGCGTGGATCTCCAAGAGCTGCGCAATCCGAAGCGCCCAAGCGCCTGCGAGGAACCTGCGGACCTCGAGCGCCGTTCCACTGGTGGCGCGATGCCGGTCGAGCCGCCGATCCGCTTCCGCAACGAGGCGTTCGGCGCCGCTCGCTGCGTCGTCCATGGGCTGTTCGCCCTGCGTCCAGCCAGGTTCAGACTGACGCGCCTCGTAGAGGAACGCTACGTGGCGGAGGAGCGTGGCGACGTCGTCGTTCGGTGCTAGCACGGCGAGCGATGCGTCGCCCAGGCGCACCTCTGAGTCGACGCTCGTGTCGAAGTCGGCCTCGACCAGCGACGAGTACGCAATCTGGCGTATACCCGTCTCTCCGCCGCCGAGAGTGTTGAAGTAGATGCCATCCACGCCCAGTGCCAGGGAACGCTTGGCCGATCCCGTCACGGTGGCGTCCATCAACCCGACGACCTCTTCATCGTCGGGCAGCTCCAGCGACGCAGCGACGTTCCGCAGCTTCTTCTGCTTGATTTCGGGAGCGACGAGCAGCCAGCCCGTCAGTTTCTCTGCGCGGTGCCGGCTCAGCACCTCGGTGAGCGCGGTCAACCAGGCGTCACGTTCCATCGGGCGGCCGTCTCCACTGGACATTGAAGCCCCTCTCGTCCGAGCGACGTCGGCTTGGGATGGACGAAGGTACCAGTCCTCAACGTCGCTCGAAACCCGACCTGTCGGGGTCGGGCCCTCCGCTATGCCCTTCCGCCATCCTTGGGGACACGTTGGCGATCCTGAGCCGCCGCAACCGCACCCCTTCTCGTCGAGGCACCGTGGGTGCGCTCACTCCCAGCGGAGAGAACAGCTTGAGGGCTGCCCAGACCTTGAGACGATCCGGCAGGGCGGATTCCTGGAGCTGCGAGCCGATCATGCGTCGCAGGTGCGCTGCCTCGTGCCGGGGATCGTATCGCAGGACGCGCAGGTCGCCTCGATCTGCTCTGCGCAGGCCCTGGCGGCACTCGACGGAAGTGGACTTTCCGGCGCCGTCGGGGCCGAGAATCCCGAAGATCTCGCCCTCCTCCACGGTGAAGCTGACGTCGTCGACGGCGACGAAGTCCCCGTAGCGCTTCTGCGGGTGCCGGGCTTCGACAACGAGACTCACCGACGCCTCATTCCTGAGTGTGTGCCTCCGGGGCGCCTCGCCGTCGGCTTCGGACGATCGACCAGAGGACCACCATCGCGACGATGGTCACCACCTGCGACAAGACAATCACGAGCGTCCG
>JBFISM010000049.1:0-22761 GCA_041608535.1 Acidimicrobiia bacterium | reverse complement strand
CGCAGCGGCACCGTCGTCATCAACGACTCCACCGACTTCTGGGAGACGTTCCAACCGTTCGGTGGCGCCGCCGGTACCGACACCGGTTGGGGCCGCGGCAAGATCGAGGAGTTCACGGACCTGCAAACGATGGTCGTCGACCTGGGGTGATTTCCGTCGAGTGTGCTTATTCACCGCGTAATCGACGTTCCAAGCACACTCGACGACCTCTGACGGCCGATGTCGAGTACGAGACCTCGACAATACGCAGGACGATCGGCGAGCATTCTCCAGGTGAGCCGCAGCGTGGTGTACCCGTGGCGCAGCGCAGCGTTGTCCCGCTCTCGATCCAACTCGAATGCCTCGGTTCGGGTGTGCCAGGCCCGCCCGTCGAGCTCGATGATGAGCTTCCAGGCTGGGATGAGGCGGTCGACACGTCCGCTGGAAGTGGCCCACGGGATCGGCGCCTGCTTGATCACGGCCGGGATGTCCATCCCGGAAAGAACCTCGTCGGCGAGCGCTTCCAGTTCGCTCTCGGTCGGCACATGCTCGGTCGACAGGCGCTCGAGAAGGATCGGTCGGAGGCGAGCCATTCCGCGCATTCGCTCTCCTTGGTGGCGCAGGTAGATCTCACCCAACTCGTCCGTCGTTGCCCGATCGCGCAAGAGAGCATCATCGATGAACCGCGTCAGGCGAAGAGGGCCCACGTACGCCGCCATGCGGAAGATCGTCTCGGCCACCGTTGCCACGGCGAGGCCGTCGACGGTGACAGTTGCGATGTTGGCGAAGTGCTGCGATCGACGCACAGTTGCGAACACACATCGAGCACTGGCGGAGAATGGCACGGTGATCTCCGGACGGGTCGGCGGGCGCGACCCATCGAAGGCATGAAGCCAGGCGGCAGTGCGTCCGCTCAACAATGCGGCATCGCGGCTGAGCAGCGCAGCAGCGCATCGCTGCAACACGGTTTCGGGTGCTCCGTTCACACCGACAACACGTGGGCCGAGGCGACGCCACTCGCCGCTGGTCAGCCTCCGGTAGACAAATCCACGTGGAACGTCGAGCTCCTCGAGCTGGTCGATCGACACGAGCCCGTGCTGAACTCGGGCCAAGGCCGAGATGTCTTTGCGCATGACATCCACGTTGCGCGGACAGGCGCTGCATCTCAAGGGGGGTGACCGTCGAGTGTGCTTATTCGCCGCGTAATCGGCGTTGTAAGCACACTCGACCGAATCTATCTCGTCTTGCCGCGCAACCAGTTGCCCAGGCTCACCAGCGGCGACCCGCGTCCTCGCCGCCGTTCGTGGATGTCGGCGAGCTTGGCCAGCTTGACCCCTGCGTTGATGCCCAGCCAGCGGAGGGGCTCGGGCTCCCACTGCGGCCATTCGTGGTTGATCCACGGCAGCGTCACCAGATCCGTTTTCCGCTCCAGGATGAGATCCGCCAGCGTTCTCCCCGCCAGGGCAGACGTCGCCACTCCGTCGCCCACATAGCCGCCGGCCCAGGCGAGCTTGGCCGCCCGATCGATCGACACGGACGGCCGCCAGTCGCGAGTGGCCCCGAGCACCCCGCCCCACCGGTGGGTGACCTGAGCACCTTCGAGCTGCGGGAACAGGTCGAGCAGCGAGGCAACGATCTCCCGGTGCACGCCGTCGTGGAAATCGTGCTCGGCGGCGATGCCACAACTCCACAGATACGGCGCACCTTGTCCGCCGAACGCAAACCTGCCGTCGGCGGTGCGTTGCCCGTAGATGATGAGGTTGCGATTGTCGGCGAACGTGGGGCGGGTGTGCAGACCGATTTGGGCCCACAGCTCATCGGACAGAGGCTCGGTGGCGACCATCCGCGAGTAGATCGGGACCATCGTGCGCTCCTGCCCGGGGAGGTCACTCGTGTAACCCTCGGTGGCTCGCACCACGAGGTCGGAACGCACCGCGCCGTGGGACGTGCGCACGACCCCGGCGCCGACGTCCTCGGCCGCAGTCGCTTCGTAGATCGCCACACCACGGCGCTCGACCGCCGCGGCCAGACCATGGACGAGCAGAGCCGGATGGATGGCGGCGCCATGCGGCGACCATGCTCCGCCGATCACCCCGGCGGCGTTGAGCATCGACCGCGCCTCCTCCGCCGTGAGGCGCACGAGATCCTCATCACCCAGCCCGATACGCCGGACCAGCGCAAAGTCCTCGCCTACCCCTGCCAGTTGCGCTTCCGTCCGAGCCACGGTGAGGACGCCACCCTTGGCGTAGTGACAGTCGATTCCCTCCTTGTCGCTGATCCGCCCCACCTCGTCAACGGTCTCGAACAGGGCCCGCATGTGGCGGACTGCGGCTTCATTGCCGTGGTCCTTGGCGAGCACGCCGAGACCAAGCGGATACTCGGCGTGGCACCAGCCGCCGTTGCGGCCGGAGGCGCCAAAACCGACAAAGCGTTTCTCCACAACGGCGATCCGAAGCGTCGGGTCGTGTTCGGTCAGGTAGTAGGCCGTCCACAACCCGGTGAACCCGGCTCCAACGATGGCGACGTCGACGGCTGTGTCGCCGGGCAACGCAGGGCGGGTGACCTCCGCCACCACGGATTCCCACCACAATGGCCGCTTGATGGCGTAGTCGAGTCTCACGTTGCGGCCACCCTAGAGTGCCAGCAGATAGGCTGGCACGCTAGGGATTGCCATGTGGCTCTTCGCCATGCGGCTCATCGCTATGTTGCATGGGTCCCATACCCATGCAGCCGAGTCTGCGCCTATCGGCGCATCCTCTTGCGTTCCGCCATGCCGTTGAGCAGCTCCATCACGACCCGGTTCGCCAAGAACGCGGTGATCTGGCCCGGCCCGTCGTACGGGGGCGACACCTCGACGACGTCGGCCCCAACGACGGGGAGATCGCGAGCAAGTCGACGTACGGTGTCGAGCAGCTCTCGAGCGGTGAGGCCCCCGGGTTCTGGGGTCCCGGTACCCGGCGCCATCCCGGGATCAACCACGTCGATATCGACCGAGACGAACACGCCCTTGGTCTCGTCGCCGGTGCATGCGGCCACGGCATCGTCGACGACGCTGCGCAGCCCCCGCTCCACGATCTCGCTCATCAAGAATGTCCGCATCCGCTGCTCTGCCATCCACGCCACCACGTCGGGCGATGGCCAGTAGCCCCGTAGCCCAATCTGCACGAAGCGATGACCGGGGACGGCACCGGACTCGATGAGCCGGCGCATCGGAGTGCCATGACCATGGAGCTCGCCGATGTTCGTTTCGGCAGTGTCGGCGTGTGCGTCGAAGTGCACGAGGCCGAAGGAGCCGTCCCCGTGGACCCTGGCGAGGCCGGTCCCGTTGGCATAGGTGACCGAGTGGTCGCCGCCCAGCACGATCGGGATGGCACCCGCGGCCGCGATGGTTTCGACCGCATCGGCTATCCGCCCCAGTCCCTTCTCCAGATAGCCGGGTGGCACCGAAACGTCGCCCACATCGACGATGCGCAGTTCGGTGAACGGATCGATCCCCGTTGGAAGATGGGGACGATGTCCGTCAGCGCTGAGATAGTCGGCCTCCCGAATCGCTTTGGGCCCGAACCGTGCACCGCCCCGGTACGTGGCTCCCCAATCGAGCGGAGCGCCAACGATCACGACGTCCGCCTCGCCTTCGCCAAGCGAGCCCAAGACGACCTGCCGGCATCCGGCGAAGCTGGCGAACCGTGCGAATCCGTACACGTCCTCCATCAGCCGGCTCGCCTCGCGGCAGCCAGGGCCGCAGGGTCGTAGTCCGGGTTGTGCCACACGATGAGCGAGGCCCAGTCGTCCACGGCCTCGTCGTGCATGTAGCCCTCGAGCGCCCCGTAGGCCACAAATCCGTTGGCGAGCTGAAAGGAGAGGGTCGGATCGGACAACTCCCCGGCAGACACGGCTCGCACGTACTCCTCCGCAGTCATCTGGGCCTTGTGGTTGGCATAGCCGGGAATGACACCCCCGGCGACGATACCGGCGCGGTTGTGCCGGCGCACGAGGTCCTTGCGCAGGTCATAGAGCCGGCGCCCGATGCCGTGTCCCCGGTATTCGGGGAGCACGGCGATGTCGGTCCCGTAGTACCACTCCCCGTGAGGATCGTGCTTGTCCGATCCGTACGTACCAACCACTTCGTCGAGGCGATGCTGCGGGTTGTCCAGATCGAAGTCGACGAAGCAGCCCATGGCGAACGCGACAGGGCGTTCGCCGTCGAGCACGACGATGCCCCCTTCGGGAAAGACCTCGCATTGCATCAGTGCGCCACGCACCGACAGCAGGTCGGCCGGGTCGGTGGTCGGGAAGCACTCGAGCTCGATGGCGACGACGTCCTCTGCGTACTCGGGCGCCATCTGGATGTAGTCGAGGGCGCCCTCACGCACGAGTTCCCACCACGGAGACATGCTCGTAGTCGTTCTTCGTGGGAAGGCCCTGCACAGCCCACAGATCGATGGTGGCGGGCCGCATGATCGCGGCCCCGCACGATT
Organism: Acidimicrobiia bacterium; assembly: GCA_041608535.1. Taxonomy (GTDB): domain Bacteria; phylum Actinomycetota; class Acidimicrobiia; order Spongiisociales; family UBA5794; genus JBFISM01. The sequence goes on along the minus strand of JBFISM010000049.1, from coordinate 18,304 downwards.
CGATTCGATATGGATCCTCTGCCACCTGGCAGATCGCTTCCTCATCCCTCGTCACGGCCATCAGCCGCTGCTCGTCGACGTTGCCGCCGGCGAGCAACTCGACGGCGCGGCGGAGGCGACGTTCTGAACTGTCCTGCAGCGGTGCGGGTCGCATTGTCTCGACCGTTTGCGTCTCGGGGTGGAGTGCGTGGTTGGTGTGCACGAGTGGATCGTCCTCCAGCTCGGTGACCGCGGCGACCGTGGTGAAAGCCTCGATGTTGAAGCCGGTGCCGCCGGCGTCGAGCACCAGGTAGTTGTGCGCCCCGGCCAGCGGAGTGTCGAGGATGACATCGCGAGCGGCCTCTGCACTGCTCTGCTCCAGGGCGTGGCGAACGACAAAGGGCCACGTCACGCCGGGTCTGGCATCGGCGCCCATGAGATTGTTGATGCCCACTGCCACCCCGAGCTCATTGATTCCGATCTGGCCGAGACACCCGGTCGTCGTGAACAGCGTTGTGCGGGGACGGTCGGCCGGCTCGAGGTGGGTGAGCACGACGAATTCGGCCGCCGTGTCATGCATGTCCCATGTCTGGGCGAGGTAGCCGCCGTGGCGAGTGCGATGGTTGGGTACGAGGATTGCCGTACAGTCGTCCTCGACGACCTCCGGTGGCATCGGCCCACCGGTCGCGGCCCGTACGACATCGACGAAGTCGGTGAACCCACCGACGATGATCATCTCGGCGGCGCTGACACCGGCTCCGGCGCCGATCGCCTCCATCTCGTCGGTGAGGTGTGGAGCAAAGCTTCGATGATGCTCCAAGCATCCTTCTGCGATGTCGATGACCTCGCCACGGCTGAGCCGGGTGCCACTCCACAAGCCGGAGGTGACGAGGTCGATCCTCTCGTTCGTGTAGCGGTGGATGTCGGCGGCGAAGCTGGTGCCGTGTTGCATCCCCATCTGCGCAGGCGTGCCGCCGAGAGTGATGCTACGGATCTCACCCATCGTCGTCTCTGTCGAGTGTGCTTGTTTCCCGCGTAATCGAGCTTGCAAGCACACTCGACGAACGATCTTCCGCCACCTCCGCCACCGCCGCAGTGAGCACATCCATTGCCTCGTCCAGCTGGTCGTCGGAGATGACCAGCGGGGGGAGAAATCGAACGCAGTTCGAATAGAGACCAGCGCGGATGGTGATGAGGCCGCGTCGCAAGGTGGCAGCGCATATGGCAGCGGTGGCCTCCATGTCGGGCTGTTTCGAGGCAGCGTCGGTGACGATCTCGACCACGAGCATCGTGCCGACCCCGCGCACGTCCCCGACGAGATCGGGGTGCTCTGCCTGGATCGCTTCCAGTCGGGAACGCATCCGCTCGCCGAGCCGCCGGGTGTGCTCGAGGAGTGCCTCGTCACGAAGCATACGGATGGTCTCCGTCGCGGCGACACACGCCACGGGGTTGCCCGAGTACGTGCCGCCGAGTCCTCCCGGATGCGGTGCATCCATGAGCTCCGCTCGGCCGGTCACCGCCGAGATGGGCATCCCCGCTGCCATCGACTTCGCCATGGCGATCATGTCGGGCGCCACACCCACGTGCTCGATCGCAAACAGACGGCCGGTGCGGCCAAACCCGGACTGGACTTCGTCGGCGATCAGAATCATGCCGTGCTCGTCGCACAACTCTCGAAGCCGGAGCATGAACCGGGCCGGTACGGGGTGGAAGCCACCTTCGCCCTGGACCGGCTCGATCACGACGGCAGCAACGCTGGCCGGATCCACTCTGGCTATGAACGAGTCCTCCAATCGGGCGATGGAGTACTCCACGTACTCGTCCTCGCTCATCTGCACCGGTCTGCGGTAGAGGTTGGGGAACTCGAATCGGTAGATCTCAGGCGCAAACGGAGCGAAGTTCTTCTTGAACAATGCGTATTTCGAGGTCATCGAGAGCGTGAGATTGGTACGCCCGTGGTAGGCGCCGTCGAAGACCACGATGCCCTGCCGGTCGGTTGCGGAGCGGGCGATGTTCACCGCTGTTTCCACCGCTTCCGCCCCGCTGTTCATCAACACGGTGCGCTTCTCGAAATCACCGGGAGTGATCTCATTGAGCAGCTCGGCGAGCTCGACCATCTCCTCGTACGAAGCAACGATCGCACAAACATGCAGCAGTTCGCCCGCCTGCTCCTGGATCGCAGCAACCACCGGCGGCGGGCAGTGACCGGCGGCGAGCACACCGATCCCGCCGGCGAAGTCGAGCAAGCGGTTGCCGTCCACATCGGTGACCACTGCACCGGAGGCCGACGCCACCGCCAAGCCGGTGAGCTTCGATGCTCCCGCCGGCATCGCTGCCTCCCTGCGGGCGACGATCGCTCGGCTCTTGGGGCCCGGGATCTCGGTGACCAGACGAATCGATGCGGTGCGTGTGATCATCGGCCGTCCGGCAGGCGAGACGTCATGGGTCGTAGTATTGCATGCTCCATACGGCGGCACTTCAATCGATCCGATCGTCAGCGACCCGTTTGACGCCCGATTCGATGCCGGGCCGCTGGTAGGGTCGGCGACGTCAGGAGGCACGGTGCCCGCACCCATCGACCTAGACGACACCGACAAGGCGATCATCGACCATCTGCAGTTCGACGGCAGGATGCCGTATTCGAAGCTCGGCCCGCTCGTGGGACTGTCACCGGCAGCGGTGCGGCAGCGGGTGCTGGCGTTGACAGAGCAGGGCGTCATCCAAATCGTTGCCGTGACCGATCCCACCATGCTCGGCTTCGATCAGCAGGCGTGGGTGGGCATCAGCGTGAACGGCGATCTCGACGACGCAGCCCACCAGATCGCTGCACTGGAAGAAGCAGACTACGTCGTCATCACGGCGGGCCGATACGACATCATGATCGAAATCGTCTGTGAGGACACCGATCATCTCCTGGCCGTGATGAACCGACTGCGTTCACTGGACTGTGTCATCGCCACCGAGCTGTTCACCTACATGCGACTCGTGAAGCAGACCTACGACTGGGGGACGCGGTGACCAAAAGCGCGCGGGCCGACATCACCGGGGTGGTGCACCGTCATCTCTTGCAGCCCTACCAGGAATTCGCTAACGGGGACGACGACCTCCTGGCCATCGCCTCCGGCTCCGGAATCCGCCTCACCGACAGCAATGGTGTCGAATACATCGATGCCATCGGAGGCATGTGGTGCACCAACATCGGCACCGGGCGGGAGGAGATGGCAGAAGCCATCGCCGCACAAGTACGCCGTCTCTCCTACACGAATCCATTCTCCGACATGGCAGGCGTACCCGCCGCCGAGCTTGCAGAGCGACTGGCCGGAATCGCACCGGACGGTCTCGACCATGTCTTCTTCACTACCGGCGGATCGACCGCAATCGATGCAGCCTTCCGCATGGTCCAGTTCTATCACCGCTCCAACGGCCAGCCACAGCGGGTGCACGTGCTGAGCCGGGAGGACGCCTACCACGGCTCGACATATGCGGCCGTGTCGATCGGAGGCAAGAAGAGCGACCACACGCCGCAGTTCCACTACATCGATGACATCGTCCACCATCTGTCGTCTCCGAATTTCTATCGCCACGGGGGCGATCTCACGGAGGACGAGTTCGCCGATCGTCTCGTTGCGGAGTTCGACGCCAAGGTGACTGAGCTGGGTGCGGAGAACGTGGCAGCGTTCTTCGCAGAGCCGATCATGGCGTCGGGCGGGGTGGTGCCACCTCCGGCCAATTACTTGCGGAGGATCTGGGAACGCTGCCGCCGACACGGCATCCTGTACGTCTCCGACGAGGTCGTGACGGCGTTTGGGAGGGTCGGCGAATGGTTCTGCTCGGAGCGCATCTACGGCATCACCCCGGACATCATCACCACCGCCAAAGGACTCACCTCCGGCTACCTGCCGCTCGGTGCCGTCATCTACTCGGACCACGTCCACACGGTCATCAGCGAACCGGGCCACAAGCGAGTCTTCGGCGTCGGCTACACCTACAGCGGTCACCCTGTGTCGTGTGCCGCCGCGCTCGAGAACATTGCGATCATCGAGCGTGAGGGCCTGCTCGAACACGTGCGTGAGCTGGGACCGCTCTTCATGGCCCGTCTCGAGGAGCTAGCCGATGGTGCGTTCGTGGGCGACGTGCGTGGCTCCCACCTCATGGCATGTGTCGAGTTCGTGGCGGACAAGGCCACGAAGGCGCCTTTCCCGGATCACGTCGACATCGGCAAACTGGTAGCGCATGAGGCGCAGCGGCGCGGCCTCATCGTTCGTCCCATCGGCAACCTCAACGTGATGTCTCCGGCACTCGTCATCGACGAGAAGGACATCGACGACATGGTGGCACGCCTCGGGGCGGCTATCGATGCTGCTGCGCAGGTGGTTGGCGAAACAATCGGGTTGAACGAGCGCCACGTGGGGTAAGTTCTCTCGTAGCAACGGCTAGGAGCTCTTTCGTGGACTGGTACCTACCGGCCGGCGACGCCGATACGGCATCGGCATTGCGTCGCGCCATCAGCTCGTACCTGGAGCGCCACGCCTCCCCTGCCAGTGACATCGACAGCGCAGAGCTCGCCGTATCGGAACTGCTCACCAACGCAGTCCTCCATTCCGGGAGTGCCGCTTGGGTGTCCCTCGATTGGAGCGCCGAGCATCCCCTGCTCACCGTCTACGACTTGGGTCCGGAGTTCGAGTTTGCGGGTGGCGACTTGCCTCCCGATCCGCTGTCCATTGGAGGTCGTGGTCTGTTCATCGCATCCCACGTAGCCGAGGATCTCGACGTCGCACATCGCCGTGGCGGCGGCAATCGGGTATCGGCGACACTGCCGGTCACTCGTCCTGTCGCCGCAAGTCACGACCCTCCTGGATCGACCGTCGGGGCCCTGCCTGACCTCGAGGAGGCCACCACCGACGGCTTCGACAAAGAGTCGTTCTTGCGAGCGCTGGTGGTCCAGCTCGCACAGACCGTGGAGATGCAGCATGGCCCTGATGCGGCCGAAGCTGCGGTCGCCCAGGTGGGCACGGACGTCGGCGGCCGCATGGAGGACGAATACCGCAAGGCAAAATCGATCACCGGCCGGTTGACACCCGAGCAGATGGCGGATGCATACGTACGCCTCAAGCACGCCATCGACGGCGAGTTCTACATCATCGAGGCGAACGAGAAGAGGATCGTGCTCGGCAACACCCACTGCCCGTTCGGGGATGCCGTGCGCCGTTCTCCTGCATTGTGCCGCATGACATCGAGCGTGTTCGGGGGTATTGCAGCCCGCAACTCCGACGGCGCCACCGTGATGCTGGAGGAACGCATCGCCATCGGGGACCCTGGGTGCCGCGTCACCGTCTACCTGGGCGACGTGACCGCACAGGTGAGCGGGCACGCTCACGTGTACGGAGCCACCCTCTGAGCACCCACTGATCCATCCCCCGGCGGTGCGCGAAAACTACGCGTGCGAAGCCGGGTTCTGCCGACCGCCGGACGGTACGCTTTGGGTGCGGAGGTTCGGAATGTCTCGTCGCTGGGTCGTTTCGCTGCTGGTCTCTCTTCTACTCTTGCCCACTGCGGCCTACGCCGATCCCGGAGACCCCGTCCTCGAGTACGGCGACGCGGGTGAGGCAACGATCGACGCGATCGCAAGCGAGGTGGGTATAGCCGGATTCATCGCCGCACCGGATGGCCGCTCCATCCTCAACTTCTCGCCCGACCCTGACGTCTCGGCGTTCGCCCACGTCTCGGCCGACGGAGCTGAGGTGACGGCCGTGGCGCTACCCGGTCCCGGAGAAGCCAACTTCGGCCCCGGCTCCAGCCTGTTTGCCGCCTACCGAACCGGGGTGAGCACGACGCTCGCCAAGTACGACGAGGCGGGAGTGCTTGTCGATTCCTTCGCCACAGACGGGGAAACCGACCTCCCGGTGTCTGTCGAGGCGTTTCCTTCTGCCTTGGTCGCCGACGGCTCGTTCGTCGTTGTCGGAGGGGGCAGCTTCGATCTCGATGAGCTGGATGCGTGGCTCGTGCGGGCGGACTCGAATGGCGCACCGGATCCCAACTTCGGCGCAGGCGGCTTCGTTTCGGTTCTGCCCGGAGCCGGCCCAGGCGTCGACCTTCAGATGGTCGTCGACATCCACGTCGTCCCCGAGGGTTATCTCGTCGTCGTCTTGACGCGAGGTCTCGGGGGTGACTTCGTGTCGGTGGTTCCCGTGGCCGAAGACGGGATGGTGGGATTCGCCACCGAGTTGTCATTCACCGCCGGCCTCTTTGCCGTTGCCTCGACCCAGCTCCCTGACGGCTCGGTCATCGTCGGCATCGAAACCAGATTCGGCGACGACGACACGTTTCACCTCTTCAAATTCGATGCTGGCGGCGCACAGGATCCAGCGTTCGAGGATCCCGCCTTCCTTGAACTCGATCTCGGAAGCCGCATCTATCTCGGTGCACTGCGCACTGGTGAGATCGCCCTCGGCTACAACGTCGGCTTGGGCGAACACTACGAGATTCGGCTCTTCGACGGCTCCGGTGCCTTGCTCGGCGACTTCCCGATCCCGTTCGCCGACCGCAACGGAACGTACAACTACGGCATCGGTCCGGTGTGGCATGACGGCGGGCTGTTGCTCGCCACCGATCCGACAGCGTTCAGCTCGGGCACCCCGGACGACGTCGCCATCGCCAAATTCGTCGCCGACGAGTCCGGACGGTTCCTCGACGACGACTCATCGGTGCACGAGGCGGACATCGAGGCGCTCGCAGCGACCGGGACAACCCGGGGCTGCGATCCACCGGCGAACGTGAGATTCTGTCCGGCCGATCTTCTCGTACGGAAGCAACTCGCCGCCCTCTTCGTGCGCTGGCTCGGGCTGCCCGCCGCCACCCGGGACCACTTCACCGACGACAACGGTTCGATCTTCGAGGACGACATCAACCGACTCGCCGAAGCCGGGATCACCATCGGCTGCAACCCGCCCGACAACGACAACTACTGCCCCGATGATCTGGTGACCCGAAGACAGGCAGCCGCGGCCATCGTCCGAGCCCTTGCACTCGGTCCCGCCAGCCGTGACCATTTCGTCGACGACAACGGTTCGATCTTCGAGGACGACATCAACCGGCTCGCCGAAGCCGGGATCACCATCGGCTGCAACCCGCCCGACAACGACAACTACTGCCCCAACGCTCCGATCCCTCGCGCCGAGATCGCATCGATGATCGTGCGCGCCATGCTCCTCTTCCCATGACAGCTCAGAGCTCGCAGCAATCGGCCTCTACTCGTTTGCGCCCGGATCGGTACGCAATGGTCCTGAGCAACCGACCCGACAACTAGACGAGATCGGCGGCAACCGCCACCACGTCTGCGGGTTCGGCGCGGACTCGATGGTTCAGATCGACGAAGGCGTACCGGATGACGCCGTCGGTGTCGACCACGTATGTCGCCGGTACCGGCAACTCCCACACATCGGAACCGTTCATATCGGCGATGTTGCGATCATGGTTCTTGTAGTAGTCGACGAGACTCGGATCCATCTCGTAGACCAGATTGAATTGTCTGGCGACCCGGTTCTCGTGGTCGGACAGCACGGGGAACGTCAGCTGGTGCTCGTCGACCAGGTCGACCGAGAGGTCGGGCGTGTTCGGCGAGATGGCGACCAGCGTGACCCCAGCTGCCACGATCTCGTCCATCTCACGCTGCAGCGCTCGCAGTTCCATGTTGCAGAACGGACACCACGCTCCCCGGTAGAACGAGATGATCACCGGTCCAGTCTGGAGCAGCTCGGCCAGGCTGACATCATTGCCGAATGCATCGGGCAGCGTGAACATCGGTGCCCGGTCACCGGCCCGCAATGCCGTGTCCAAGATGTCGGTCGTCTCGATGGTGCGCTGCGCCTGCGCATAGATGGCCGCGCGTTCGGGGTCCGGGTTCTCCTTGCTCTTGGCGATGAAGGCGGCGTTCTCCTCGGCCAGCGTCATGCGGATTCCTCTCGTTCGGTGAAAGCATGGTAGGTCGGCCCGGCGAAGCGCTCTGCGGCCGCGTACCCTGTGGCCATGCCCTGGAAGATCGAGCTGGGTCCTGTCGTCGTGTATGGAATCCGTGATGGAGGCTCCCAACGAGACCCCATCGAGTATCTCATCGGATCGACGGAGGAAGCGTGGCGGGACCACCAGCGCTTTCTCGATCGAGACGGCATGCTGCCCAACAGCTTCACCTGTTTCCTGGTCGACACCGGGACCCACCGGGTGCTGGTCGATACCGGGTTTGGATACAACGCTCCCGAGGGAGCCGATGCGGGAGCCATGCCCTCTGTTCTCGAAACGATGGGGGTATCGCCGGGCGAGATCGACCACGTCGTGTTCACCCACCTCCACCCCGACCACATCCTCGGCTCGCTCGATGCGGACCAACGCCCGCTGTTTCTGAATGCGACCCATTGGACGCTGCAACGGGAGGTGGCGCACTGGCGGAGTGGATCGGACGAGCGCGCCGTGGGGATAACCCGGGTGGCCGACATCCTCGACGAGTCGGGGCAGCTCCATGCCACGGAGGAACCGGGGCCGGTCGTGCCGGGTATCACCACATACGCTACGTACGGACATACCCCGGGACACACCGCGGTGCGGGTGACGGGCAACGACGAGGACTTGGTCATCGCAGGCGACGTCACCTTCAGCCCGGTGCACATCTGGCATCCCGACTGGGCGTTCCCATTCGACGTCGACAAACCCGCAGCCGCCGCAACCCGAGCCGCATTCTTCGACGATCTCGCGGCATCAGGCACACCCTTCCTCGCCGGCCACTACGACGAGCCGGGTTATGGGCGGGTCGTTGTGACGGCGGACGGTCGGGACTATCAAGCCCTGCCGGTGGTACCGCTGGGCTGACCGATTGCTCGGCGACAAACGCGAAGTGACGTGTGACATCGATCGTCCGCACGACGCCTGTATGTGTCATTGCCCGCCGGCACTGAGTACCGTTCCCGGCGATGAGGCACACGCCGCTGTCCCCGGATCGCACCTCCGAGCCGGCTCCAGGTACCACGTTCGGAGCTTCGCCGGCTCGTGTCGCCCTCGGAGTCCTGGTGACCGGGATGGGTTTGATCGTGATCGCCATGGGCTCGGCCGTCGCCCTCAGGCAAGGGCTGTCAGATGCAGAGGAGCTGCTGCAGTTCGGCGTACCGGCGACCGCCGCAGGCGGGGCGATACTGACGAGCGGTCACATGCGTCCAGGCCTTGCAGCGCGACGTTGGACGGACGATGCCAAGGTCACGCTCGCAGGGTGGATCGGCGGCGTACTACTCGCCATCGTCGCCGCCTTTCTGCTGCCGGCCGATGAGGCACAGAGCCGGGCCTGGGGCACCGCGCTCACCGCCGCATTCCTGGGAGCCGTTGCCGGCTGGTTCGTGCTCTGGTTTCTCGGCCGCCGTATCCGCAACGACTGGGAACCGGAGTCCGACTGGACCATCCAGTCGGTAGTGATCGCATCGTTCATCGCGATGTTCGCCATCACCGGCGTGCCCGGCTACCAAGACTTTTATCCATTCTCACCGTTCCGGATGTATTCCGTCGTCCAAAGCGATCCGCGTACGTTCGATTCGGTGACGTTCGTCGGGGTGGACGCCGACGGGCGCACCTACAACGTGCCGCCACAGATCAGCCGCAACACACTCGTGGCGCTCGTTCGCAACGACGACGTAGACCGGATGGAGGCAACGGCCTCGGCCGCCGCAGCTGCGTTCGAACAACGCCGTCAGGTCGATCTGGAGACGGTTCGTGTGTTCTTCGACCAGCTCATCATCCCGCCGTATCCAGCTGCCCCGGCCATCGAGCTCGACCAGCGGATCTTGGCCTATGAGTTCGCCCACTGACGTTCCCCGGTCTGTCTGGGTGCGCTTCTGGTTCACCCCGTCGGCGCCAACTGCGCTGGCCTTCGTCCGCAGCGTGGTCTTTCTGACGCTGGCGGGTCTCTTCCTCCACGAGCTGTACACCGGGCTCTACGACGTGTTCGGCGACCGACCGGAGAATCTCTGGGAACCCATATCGATCCTCGCCCCGATCCCGCTACCGGTTCCGTCGACGACCGTGTTCGTCGTGCTTGCGGTGGTGGGAGTAGCAGCTTCGCTGGCCACGATCACGGGGATACTTCCTCGCACCACCGGCCTGGTGGCAGCGGGAGCCGGGCTGTACATCATGTTTGCCCGCAACTCGTTCGGCAAGATCGACCACAACCTGAACGTGCTCGCCTTCATGCTCATCATCACCGTGTTCGCTCCTGCGATCCCACTCTGGTGGCGCCGCTCCGACCATGCCGGATCCGGCAACTTCACCTGGCCGGTCACGCTGATCCGCATGAGCTTCGCTCTCATGCTCGCCTCCGCGGCGTGGACCAAGCTCAGGGTGTCCGGCATCGACTGGGCGCTCAGCGAGAACCTGCGCAACGTTCTCATCTCGGAGAATCTCTTCTTTCGAGACCCGCAGATGAGCGAGCTTGCGGTGTGGATCGCCGCCGAGCCGTGGCGGTGGCAGCTGGCCGCCGTAGGAGCGCTCGCGGCGGAGGGTTTGATGATCACCTACTTCTTCCTGCGTCCGTTCGCTTTGCGGCTCATCGCTTTCTCGCTCGGAGCCGGTCTCGTGATCGGTCTCAACTATCTGCTGAGTCTCGGCGGCTGGGTGGTCATGGCCCTGCTCCCCGTCTTCATCGATGCGGGCTACCTCGCCCGCACGACACGAGAGCGTGACTGGGAGCGGTGGGCGTTGCCGGCCACGGTCATAGCGGTGGCGGCGCTGGCAGTGGCGGTGTTCATGTCAAGGCGGGTCGCACTGACCATCCCAGCGCTTGCGGTGCTTGCGATGATCCCGGCCCTCCTCGTCGTGGTCCGCCGCCACCGAGGTCTCCGGACCGAAGACGCACGCGCTGCCACCGAAGCAGAGTTCGTCGCTTCTGGGTGATTGACGTCGAGTGTGCTTACAGCACCGTTATGCGGCGTTCCAAGCACACTCGACAGAATCAGACCGGACCCAGCTTCCAGTCGGCGTCCCCATAGGCCACCAGCGTCAGACCCACGGTGTTGCCCTCGCGCAGCGAGTCCAGACGCACTCGGCGCATGATCTCACTGATGGGCGCATCGGAGCCCTGGGCGGCGACGAACTGGCGCAGGAGCGCCCGAGCCACCGGTCCCGTGTATCGACCGAGGATCTTGGCGATCGTGCCGACGACGATGGCGGCGTTGCTGGCGGCGAACTTGGGCACGAATCCCAGGTAACCGATCTCCGGGGTTGCGGTCGTGCAGCCGAGGAGGAGGAGCAGTGGACCACTCCCCTCGTGGCTACCGACATAGTCCCGAGAGACCTCGAGCGGGCTCAGATTGCTGTCGGCACCGATCTGCAGGACATCGACGTCGAAATCTCGGTCGTGGTCGGTGTGCGGCATGGCCAGCAACAGACCCGGCGCATTTCGCTCGACCACCTCCACCCAATCCGGCCACGTGTGCGCTTCGAAATGTGCGTCGGGAAACAACTCTGCGGCGGTGGCCACGGTCGCCTCGACCTCCGGACTACCTCCCAGGTCGACGCGATCGCTGGCGGCGACGAGCACACCGCCGAGCTTTGGCAACGTGGGTACGCCCGGTGTCGGCCCGGGCAATCGCCGCAGCTCGTCGGGTTCCACCTCGGCCGAGATGCGCCTTCCGATCTCCTTGGTCAGACCCCAGAAGCCGAGGGGGCAGACGTATCCAGACCCGTCGCCGTGCGCTCGGCAGTCCGGGCACTCGGTCGCGGTGGCTTGCGCAAAACCAGGACAGAGCTCAGCATCGCGCCGGGGGGCACCCCTGTCGTATACCAGCTCGATGGGCAGGAAATCCACCGGGCTGCGGCTGACCACCTCGATCGTGCCCGCATCGGCCAGCGCGGCAGTGTCCCCCCGCACCAGCTCCTGATAGATCGCGTGCCCGTGATAGGCCAGGACTCGCAGCAGCGAGAGCAATGCCTCCGAGTCGAGGCCACCTTCGTCGCGGGCCTGTCCGGCAGCGGCGTCGAACAGCCGGCGCTGGATCGTCTCTTTGGCGGCGTCGAGGCCGCTGAGGATGAGCCTGCGCGAACCACCACACACCTCGATGAGCACCTCGTCACGATTGGTGATGATGGTGGCGGCAAATGGGCGCATCGACGCCAGATCGCCGCCGGCAGCAGGAGAACGGCGCAGCTCGATCGTGGCGCCGTCCGGCGCCAAGGCGTCGGGCCCGTCCGTGACCACGCCCCGCAACGTTGCCGACTCGAGCACCCGGCACCGGTAGAGAACAGCGATGGCCAGCTCGACCGTGTGGGCGGCGGCGGGGATCAGCACGGTGAATCGACACGGCTTGGGGCTGGCACCGCTGGGGGGCAACAACAGCTTGCCGGAGAGGGGCTCGTCGGCGACCCCGCTCCCCCACAGCACCACGTCCAGCTCGTGCGTCTCACCGGAGGCCAGCTCGGCATCCGGAAAGGCCTGGTCGCTCTGGATGAGAGCTGGGTCGGCTGGTGCGATCCCGACCGAGATGACGTGGCGTTCCCCTGCTTGGAAGCTCTTGGTGCGTCGTTCCCCGGCGGCCTCGATCGCAACGCTGAGCCAGCGGTCGACCGCCTCATCTGCGTCGGTCCGATCAGCTTCTTCATCGGGTTCCGCCGGCGGGGGGCTCGCCGCCTCTCTCGGGGCGAAGGACTCGATCCCCGGGATGTCCGTGTGCACTCCGCGTCCCATCCGCACGTCGGCCAGCACCCCTGTCGGCTCGCCGGCATCGACGATCACGACCCGCTGCCGGGGAGCGGTTCGCTGGACGTAGCGTGGCGCATCGAAACCCTCGCCGGCGATGTCTGCGGTCGGAGTCTCCACGGCACCCACCTGTGGGAGTAGATCCAGCAGAGATGCGCCGAGCAGGCTGTCGTCGCCACGGCGTTGGAACTCGTCGACGAGATCCGCATACGTGAACGTATGAAACGTGTCACCGGTGTCGACAACAATCACAGCCATCCGTCGCTCCAGCGGGTCGAGCTGGGCCAGCCACCCCAACAGGCGCGGCACCAGATCACTCCTTTCGAGGAGGATCCACGGGGTGTGCAGCTCTGATCGGTCCACGGTGGCTACAAGCTACCGGGTTCGTGCCATCGGGCGACGGAGCCCGGGAGATATGATCGCCGAACGACATGTTCACCATCGAGATGCTCCCCGCCGCCGAGGGCGATTCGCTGTGGATCGAGTATGGCCACGTGAACCGGCCATGGCGTGTGCTCATCGACGGTGGCCCTGCCCGCACCTACCACTCGCTACGCAGCCGCATCCTCGCCCTACCCCCGGAGCAACGCCGGTTCGAGCTCGTCGTGGTGACCCACATCGACGCCGATCACATCGACGGCATCATCCGGTTGCTGCAAGACGAGACCCTCGACATCGCCGTAGGCGACGTGTGGTTCAACGGATACCCGCAGCTCTTTCCCGCCGACACTCAGGGCGCTGCCGAGGGCGAGATCCTGGGTTATCTGCTCGAGACCAGCCACCTTCCTTGGAACCGGGCCTTCGATGGCGGCGCCGTGGTCGCCGATGACGGATCGCCCTTCCCTACCCGGAACCTGGCCGGAGGGATGGCGGTGACCGTGCTCGGCCCGACATGGACCGAGCTCACAGCACTCGGCACGGAGTGGGACCATGTGCTCGAGGAGGAGGGCTGGGTCACCGGTGATGTCGCTCGGGCACAACATGAGCTGGAGCGCCGAGCACGATTGCGACGACCCGCTCCCATCGAAGCGGCGCCTGCGGACGTTCTCGGGGACGACGTCTTCACCGGCGACCCTTCGGTGGCCAACGGCGCATCCATCGTGCTGTTGCTCGAGGACGGCGAGGGTCGCAGTGCTCTCTTCACAGGCGACGCCCACGCGCCTCCGCTACGCCGAGCCCTGGAACAAGCCGACGGTGGAGCCGGGTTGCGCATCGATGCCTTCAAGCTGCCCCATCACGGCAGCCGCAACAACCTCAACGACGAGGTCCTGGCGCTGGTGGACGCGAAGAGGTACCTCGTCTCCTCGAGCGGCGCCAAGTACGGGCATCCCGACGAGATCACCATCGAGCGCATCCTCCGCAACCATCACGGTCGGAGCAAGCCCCGCATCGACTTCAATTACAGAAGTGCGTTCTCCGAGGCGTGGGCCGACCCCGACGTGCAACGGGAACGACGCTTCATCGCCACCTTCCCGAGCGGGATCGCCGTCGAACTGTGATCCCATACACTTGACCCCCCTTCTTCCGGAGAGAACACCATGCAGCAGTTCGCATTCGAGTTTCACCCGACATATCGCCGGCTGCTCAAGCCGTGGGGAGTTTCGCCGGACAACTCCTTCGTGACGGTGACCGACGATACGTTCCACGCCAAGTTCGGCCGGTGGCAGGTCGAGACACCGCTCTCCAACATCTCGGGCTACGAGCGGTCGGGAGACTACAAGTGGTACAAGGCGATCGGGATCCGTGGCTCGCTGGCCGACCACGGCCTGACGTTTGGAAGCACGACCGAGCAGGGAGTCTGCGTGAAGTTCGTCGAGCCGATCAAGGCGTTCCTGCCCGGCATGCCGCGCCATCCGGGATTGACGGTCACCGTTGCCGATCCGGGCGGACTGGTGAGCGCGCTCGAGGCGGCGGGCATCGCCGGATGAAGGTGCGAGCTGGTCTCACGAGCCCGCTTCACCGGAGATGACCGCATCGACCTCCAGCTCGACTCTCCACTCCGGATCGAGCAGAGCGGCGACGACCACCATGGTCGACGCCGGAGGGTTGCCGCCGAACAGCTCGGCGTGCGCCCGCCCAACGTCGTCTGCGTCGGCCGCATCGACGACGTACATCCGCGTCCGCACGACGTCGCCCGGTTGACCGCCCAGTTCGATCAGCGCATCCAGAGCGATCGCACCACATCGCAGCATCTGGGCGTGCGCACCCGCCACCACCGGCTCTCCAGGTGGCGGAACGGGCGCAGTACCCGAGATGAAGATGCTCGCTCCGGCTCGCACCGCCCGGCAATACCCGTAGCGCACCTCGAACCGATTGCCCGTGCCAACTGAGTGTCGCTCCATGACGGGACGTTACCGGTTGGCTGCCCCTCACCCGCGACGACACAGCCCGGCAGTCAGCCGTGATCCATGTCTCCGAGATCTGTGCTCACGCCGGTGAACTCACCACCGGCCAGATTGCCCACCGTACGCCGGAGCGATGCGACCTCCGCACGCAGCTCGGCGATCTCCATCCGAACGAAGGCCAGATCGTCGTCCCAGGGGTCTGTGACGACACCGCCTTCCCGCTCCGGCGGCGGCGCGGTCCCGACGCCAAACGGCGCCGGCTGGGGCAACCCGACCCCGAGGACCTGGCCGACGAAGAACGCCACCACTCCGCCGATCCACTCCAGCCGTGGTTGGAGCCAGGCATCCTGCTCCGGACACGAGATCTCGCCGAACTCGATGAGCATCTCGGCGATCTCGGTGCTCATCCACCCGTAGCCGTAGTAGCCGGACAGGTTCGAGGTGAAGTTGTCCTTCATCCACCGAAACGGCCAGTGCTCACTCCAGATCTCCTTCCACAGGTCAGCCGTCGGCTTGTTGGACCCCCGGGGCACACCGGGCGGATATCCAACCGAGGCCCCAGATGCGCACGGGCGCGGTGAACCATCGAAGTGGAGCGCCACCCCGAGCGCCACCTCGAGCTTCTTGGGGAACAGCGCAGACACGCGGATCACCTCGACCCCATTCGCATCGAGAATCGCCGCTGCAGCATCGGCCACGATGGGTGTCATCTCGTGCTCGGGACGAGTCGTGCCCGCAGTACCGACCGAGGGAGCTCGACCGGTCCGCCCCTTGTTGCGCACCTGTCCCTCGTGCCCCGCCTGCAAGACGACGTCGCCATCCATGGCTGCTCTCCCCTGCGGTGTGTGGGATCAAGGCTACGCAGCCGCCTATCCGCCTGGGACGAGACAATCCGGCGAACATCGTCGTGACGGCGGTGCGGGCGATGCAGAGCCTCAGGCGCGTATCGCCGCAGTGACGGGCCCTGTGGCCGCGTGCGCCGCTTGTGCGCACGCGACCGACATCTCTAGATCAAGCTTCTCGTCACGCCTCGCAGTTGACGACCGTGTCGACACCACCACCGCCGGAGCACGTGTCGGTGTGGGGGTTGGGGTCGACGAATGGCGGGTTGGGCATGTCACCGTCGACGTAGTCGTCGCCGGCGCCGCCATTGACCCGATCGCTGCCGAAGGCACCGAACACCACGTCGTTTCCGGAGTTGCCCTCGACGACGTCGTCGTCCTGTCCGCCGATCACGAAGTCATCGCCGGCCCCGCCGCGAACCGTGTCGTAACCCCACTGGCCGATGACTTCGTCGTTGCCATCGCCACCATTCATGATGTCGTTGCCGTCCTCGCCGATCATGGTGTCGTTGCCGGGCCCTCCGTCGATGATGTCGTCACCGCCGATGAAGATGCCGAAGAAGATCAGAACGCTGTCGCCGGCAATCAGATCGTCGCCCGGCCCACCGTTGATCCGGTCGTCGCCCATCCGTCCACAGATGAGGTCGTTGCCGCCGAGCCCGTGGATGACGTCGTCGCCGTTGCTCCCGAAGATGATGTCATCGCCTTGGGTGCCCATGATCAGACCGGCGCCGGTGATCGTGGGTGTCAGTCCGTCGCATTCCGGTGGTTGTGCCGCCGCCATCGCCGGCGTGAGCATCGAGATCGCCAGGACGAATGCGCCCAACAGTGAGAGTCTCCGCACGAGGTTTCCCCTTTCCGTGACGTGGCTACGTCACACCTCTCGTTCCCTCAGCGTACGCGTAGCGAGATTCGTTTGCGGGGACGGGTGCCCGCAGGAGTCGGCTCGCCGGTGCTGAGCAATCATTCAGTCGTCGTGCGGAGCGCTATCCGCCGGGCCGACGCGGCAGTGGCGACGCACGGCGCCGCGCAGCTCGGTACATCGTCACACCTCCCAGGACCGGACCAGCAACGAACAGGGCAATCACGGCGATACCGAGCAACCTGCTCTCGTCGAAGACCTCGCGAATCCCAACGTCATAACCGAGCCCCGCGGCGATGAGCAGGTTCACTGCGACAACAGCGGCCGCCACGACACCGAGCAGCGCCCCGAGGAACACATCCAGCTGGTATCGGCGCCGGGTCATGCCGGCAGCCTGCTTCCCATCGCAGCAAAGCTCCAGAGGACATCGTCACCATCTCGCTGCAGTGCGGCGTCGATCCGCCCAGGTCCAGGTCGGGGCCGGACCACCGCAGCGCCTCAGACGATCTCCCGCTCCCGCAGGACTCGCACCAGCTCGGCGCCGATCAGCCGCTTGTGCTCGACGGTGAACTTCACGAAGTTCGCCAGGCCCGACGTCCCGGCGCCCTTGACGATCCGGTCCACATCGATGATGGGAAAGTCGAGCTCCCGCGCCAGATCGATGGTGGCCCCGTAGAACTGACGGCGGCGCATGCTGTGCGGGCTCTCACTGAAGCTGTAATCCATCACATTGCGGCCGGGGTCGACGGTGAGTGCATTGAACACCACCACCTCGGCGCCGAGCAGCTCTCGGGAGAGCCCGATCAGCCGCCGCAGGTTGCCCATCGATTCTTCGATGGTGAGACGACCCGTCTTCTTGTACGCCTTCGAGAACCACTTCACGGCATCGAGGTTCGTGAGTGTGTTGCGCAAGTCGGTGTCCAACCAGCTTCCTCCAGGATCGGCGAGGAAGCCGTGCTCGCGGTGGCGATACAGCGTGCGGGTCATGTCGGTCGACGTGGTGAGCACAACCACGTCCTTGGGATACCTGCCGAGCGCCTCATAATCCGGGAGCTGGAAGTCCTTGTCGAACAAGACCGGCTCGAAGGCGATGGGGTCGAGGCTCATCTTCTCCACCGTCTCTCGAACGAGATCATGGTTGACCCCGTCATGGGCTTGCAAGATCAAGTCGGAGCGAGTGAATTGCGCTCGGCCGGGGGCGCTGATCGCAACGGTTCGATCGAAGAAACTCCGCAGGATCGGGCCGGCATCGACGATGGACCACACGTCACACCCGCCGTATCCGAAGATGCCAAACCGCTGCTCGGATGCGCCGCGGCATGCGTAGATCTGGGTGCGCCGCAGCGATCCTTCGGTCTTGTAGCGGGCCAGGTTCCGCATGTCGCGGATCCGCTTCTCTATGGCGCTGTCTTCACCGGCGAACCGGCGGATGGTGCGACGGGTCCTTCCGACGATGCGCTTCACGATGCCCGATCCCCGACTCGCTCGTCCCGGTTGTCCCGCCGTTGGGGCAGGCTGCGCACCGCGACGCGGAAGTCGCCCTCGGCCTCGT
>JBFISM010000048.1:0-22998 GCA_041608535.1 Acidimicrobiia bacterium | reverse complement strand
ATCGGTGAGACAACCGCCGCACCCTCCGGGTGCGAGCGAAAGCGGCGCACGTTTACGAGGGACCCCTCGCTGACGCAGTCGCTACCGGGCACAAAAAGCTCCCCGGGCCTCGGGTAGCGCCCCCTCTCTCACTGCCGATACGTTGCTTCGCCAACATCCGCCCCCCCATCGGGGGGAAGGTCCCTGCGAGCCCGAAAGGGCTCGGAGGTAGGGGGGCACGGTTCTGCCCAAGGATGACTGGCAAGGATGATTGGGTCACGGTTAGAGCATCCGAAGGGGCTTCCCATTCCCCCCTCACCCCTGCTCCCCCGCGCCTCCAGTGCAAAAGAGCCGGTGAGCGCAGGTTCCTCTTTCGCGAGGGCGCATTATCCTGCTGGTACGACCGAGCACGGAGAATGAGGTAGTCGATGATCATCGACGGGTTCACCCATCAGCTTCCGGACAGCGATCCGGAAGAGACGAAGGAGTGGCTCGAGTCGCTCGACACCGTCATCTCGTCTGAGGGGAACACCCGGGCGACATTTCTGATGGCCAAGCTCATCGAGCGGGCGCGCAGCCAGAACGTGGGTGTCCCTGCCTCGGTGAGCACCCCGTACATCAACACGATCCCGGCCGAGAACGAGGCCTGGTTCCCGGGCGACGAGTACCTCGAGTCGCGCATCCGTCGATTCATCAGGTGGAACGCAGCCATCATGGTGATCAAGGCGAACAAGGCCGCAGACGGCATCGGCGGACACCTCTCCACATTCGCCTCATCTGCGATGCTCTACGAGGTCGGGTTCAATCACTTCTTCCGGGGCAAGGAGGACGGGACTCCCGGCGACCACATCTACTTCCAGGGCCACGCCGCCCCGGGCATCTATGCACGCTCGTACGTGGAGCACCGCCTCGACGCGGAGGACCTGGACACGTTCCGTCGCGAGATCGGCGGTGGGTTGTCTTCATACCCGCACCCCCGACTGATGCCGGAGTTCTGGGAGTATCCGACCGTGTCGATGGGTCTCGGCCCCATCAACTCCATCTACCACGCCCGGTTCCTCAAATACCTGCAGCACCGGCGGATCGATGTCACCAGTCAGTCGAAGGTCTGGTGTTTCATCGGAGACGGCGAGACGGACGAGCCCGAGACGTTGGGTTCGATCTCGCTGGGAGCTCGAGAACGACTCGACAACCTCATATGGGTGATCAACTGCAACCTGCAGCGTCTCGATGGTCCGGTGCGCGGTAATGGCAAGATCATCCAGGAGCTCGAAGCCGTATTTCGCGGTGCAGGCTGGAACGTCATCAAAGTGATTTGGGGATCGAACTGGGATCCCTTGCTGGCACGCGACGTGGACGGGGTGCTGGTGAACAAGATGAACACAACCGTCGATGGCGAATACCAGCGCTTCAAGGCGGAGGACGGCCACTTCGTCCGGCAGAACTTCTTCGGGCCCGATCCCAGGCTGCGCAAGCTCGTCGAGCACATGACGGATGACGAGATCTGGAGCCTGCGGCGGGGAGGGCTCGATTACAAGAAGGTCTACGCGGCGTACCGGGCCGCCACGGAGACGATCGGCGCCCCGACGGTGATCCTCGCCAAGACGATCAAGGGATGGCAGCTCGGACCGGGAATCCAGGGCGGCAACACCACCCACCAGGTGAAGAAGCTGAGCACCGAGCAGGTGAAAGCTCTGCGGGATGCGCTCGAACTTCAAGACGAGATCCCCGACTCGGCCCTCGAGGACGGGGAGCTGCCCTACTACCGACCGCCGGAAGACAGCCCCGAGGTCCAATACCTGCGCGGGCGGCGCAAGGCGCTCGACGGGCCACTACCCAGCCGCATCGTGGCCATCCGCAAGCCGCTCCCCCTCCCACCCGAGACGGTGTTCGAGGAGTTCGACGCCGGCTCGGGAAACAACGAGGTGTCCACGACCGGTGCCTTCACCCGCCTGCTCCGCAGCCTGGCGCGGAGCGAGGGGTTCGGCCCCCGGGTGGTGCCGATCATCCCCGACGAGGGACGCACCTTTGGTATGGATGCGCTGTTCAAGGAACTGCAGATCTACGCCTCACAAGGCCAGCTGTACGAGCCGGTGGATCACCATCTGCTGCTGTCGTACAAAGAGGCGAAGAGTGGCCAGATTCTCGAAGAGGGCATCACTGAGGCCGGCGCCATGGCGAGCTGGATCGCAGCTGCCACCAGCTACGCAACTCGGGGTATCCCGATGATGCCCTTCTACACGTTCTATTCGATGTTCGGCTTCCAGCGTGTCGGCGATCTCATCTGGTCGGCGGCCGACTCCCGCGCCCGCGGTTTCCTGCTCGGTGCCACAGCAGGTCGCACGACCTTGCTCGGCGAAGGTCTGCAGCACCAGGACGGCCACTCGCATCTCCTTGCGGCCAGCGTCCCGCCGTGTCAGGCGTACGACCCTGCGTTCGCCTATGAGATGGCCGCGGTGATCAAGGACGGGCTGCGGCGCATGGTGGCCGAGAACGAGGACATCTTCTATTACCTGACCTTGTACAACGAGAACTACGAGCAACCCAAGAAGCCGGAACGCGATGACGTCACGGAGGGAATACTCAACGGGCTGTACAAGTGGCAGGAGCGTCCCATGGACGTACCGCATCGCGCCGGCATCATCTTCTCCGGACCCACCCACACTGCGGCTCGGGTCGCTCAGGTGGCATTGCACGAGCACTACGGGGTGGGCGCATCGCTGTGGTCGGCCACGTCGTTCAAGCGACTGCGCGAACAGGCGACGGAGATCGAACGCTGGAACCGGCTCCATCCTGATCGTGAGCCGCTCCAGCCCTACGTGACCCGCCAGCTCAGCGAGGTCAACGGTCCGATCGTTGCGGTCTCCGACTACATGAAAGCGGTGCCAGACATGATCTCCCGCTGGGTGCCCCACACATTCCGCCCGCTGGGGACCGACGGCTTCGGACGATCCGACACCCGGGAATCGCTCCGGCGCTTCTTCGAGATCGACGCCGGCCACATCGTGGTGGCGACGCTCGCTGCGCTGGCGGAGAGGGGCGAGATCGAGCCGCCGCTGGTCAAAGACGCCATCGACCGCTACGAGATCGACCCGGATTTGCCCGACCCCAGGCTCCGGTAGCACGACGGGCCGCACCACACTCTCCCTCATGCCAATCGCCGATGTCATCGACAGCGCGATCGAAGCACCGGTGGTGACCAGCTTCACCAACATCGGCTACGCAGTGCGCAGCCGTCTCGATGAGTGGCGCCCTCTCGGCGACTACGACGTCTCGGGTCGAACGATGCTCGTCACCGGTGCGACCTCGGGTCTCGGTTTGGCGCTGGCCAAGATCCTCGGTCGTTGCGGCGCTCATGTCATCGTTGTGGGCCGGAGCCCGGAGAAGACCGCACGAGTCGTCGCGGAGGAGCTCTCTCCCGTCGGCTCGTTTGCGTCCGTGCTGGCGGACATGGGCGAACTCGACCAGGTTCGAACAGCCTGCGACGAGGTGCTCGCCACACACTCGGAGCTGGACGTCGTGGTTCACAACGCCGGAGCCCTCACCGCCGAACACGAGACCAACTCTGCCGGCCACGAGCAGACCGTGGCCAGCCAGGTCTACGGACCCTTCCTGATGACCAGCCTTCTGTTGCCGGCGCTCGAGCAGGGCATCCCGGGTCGCGTGCTCACCATGACGTCCGGGGGGATGTACACCCAGGGCCTGACCGTGCGCAATCTCGAGATGAGCGAGCGCGACTACAAGGGCGCCGAGCAGTACGCCAGAGCCAAGCGAGCCCAGGTGACGCTCACGGAGATGTGGGCCGAGCGCCACGCCACCCCCGATGTCCGCTTTCACAGCGCCCATCCGGGCTGGGCGGACACTCCCGGGGTTGCCGCCTCGTTGCCCACGTTTCGCAAGATCGTCGGGCCCTTCCTGCGCTCACCAGAGGAGGGCGCCGACACCATGGCCTGGCTGGCGATGGACGACACCGAACCGCTCGCCACCAACGGCAAACTGTGGCTCGATCGGAGGGTCCGCAACATCCACAAGGTGGGGCGCACCCGAGACACCGACACGCCGGAGCGACGCAACCGGTTGTGGGACCACGTCGCCGCGGCAGCAGGACTTTCCACACCGCCAGATTCGTGAGCGCACGCTCAATCCGCTCGGACCTGGATCCGTGGCGGGGCGCCGCCAAGCACGTGTGACCGCGAACTAGTCCTCTGCAGTCGGCGACTCGGCTCGGAATGCGGGTGGCTTGACGTCGAGCTCGGCCAGCAAGGTGACGATGGACGCTCGAAACCTCGCGAGATCCCAGTCGTGGAGCTTGGTTGCGGAGTCGTCGTCCATGAACAGGACGCCTCCCGGGGTCACGACGATGGTGCCTTTCTCGTTCCAGCCGTCGTAGCGGCCTGACGAGAAGACGAATGACCAGCCGAGCACGGTCTTCTCCCGCTCGTCCATCCCCGGGCCCGCACCCAGGATGCGGCGGCGAAGGAACCCGCGGTCCACCGCCCGTCTGACGGTTGCCTTTGGGGGCCGCAGCTTGGCCTGACTCGCCGCGTCGAGGAACGCACGCAGCGTTGCCTTGGAGTTGTCCGGCATGAAGTCGGCATCGTCCAGCGGCACGCCGGACGTGGTGAGGCGCTGCTTGAGCTTGGCGAGCCGTTCCCGCTCCTCGCGTTCGAACTCCTCGCGCTTTTGGCGAGCCGCTTCGGCGAGCAGCTCGTCCTGCATGCGCTGTTTCGCTTTGGCGACTTCTGCCCAGAGCAGATCTTGTTGTCGATCGATGGCCACGTGTAGTCCCCCTACGAGACTGCCTGCGTGATTTCGGTTCCACCACGGCCCGGATTTGCGAACCTCCGTCACAGTAGCGACGGGCTGTGCGACCGGGAGACCCAAATCAGCCGTTCGGCCAAAATGAGTCGTCCGACCCAAGCGCCGCTGATGCATCCGCTGGACCCATACCGGCCGTTGTTCTGAGGTCCTGTCTCGGCCGGATGGATGCCAAAGACCCTGCCACCACGGAACCCGGCAGTGGTACGATCCCGCTGCCAGGGCAGCAGAGCGAGGGGTATTCCGTGGTGCAACAGATCCGGTGGTTTAGGGAGATCACAATGGCGGATCTCCCTGAGGTCGGCGGCAAGAACGCCTCACTGGGCGAGATGATCTCACACCTCACCGAAGCCGGGATCACCGTACCGGACGGCTTCGCCACCACGGCCGACGCATTCCGCACGTTTCTCGCCGAATCCGGCATCGCCGACAAGATCTCGGCGAGACTCGCCGAGATCGACGTGGACGACGTGATCGCGCTGTCCAAAGCTGGTCGCGAGATCAGGAGCTGGATCGAGGAGAGTCCCCTTCTCGGCGAGCTCGCAGATGCGGTCACCGAGGCGTACACCACCATGTGCGCCGGCGGTGCGCCTATCGCAGTTGCGGTGCGATCCTCGGCGACCGCCGAGGACCTACCCGACGCTTCCTTCGCCGGCCAGCAGGAGACCTATCTCAACGTGACAGGTGTCGATGCCGTACTCGATTGCGTGCGCAAGGTCTTCGCCTCGCTCTACAACGACAGGGCCATCGCCTATCGGGTTCATCAGGGATTCGATCACGACGACGTGGCGCTGTCGGTGGGCGTGCAACGTATGGTGCGTAGCGACGTCGGGGCGAGTGGCGTCGCCTTTTCGGTGGACACGGAGTCGGGTTTCGCCGATGCGGTGTTCATCACCTCCGCCTACGGCCTCGGCGAGCTCGTGGTGCAAGGTGCGGTCAACCCCGACGAGTTCTACGTGTACAAGCCCGCCCTGGCTGCGGGCCGCCCCGCGGTGCTCCAACGCAATTTGGGCAGCAAGCAGCAGCGCATGGTGTACGGAGACGGTGGGACAGCTGTCCGGACCGAGCCCCTACCCGACGACCTCGCACGTACGTTCTCGCTGAGCGATTCCGACGTGGAACACCTCGCCGCGATGGTCGTGGCCATCGAAGAGCACTACGGGAGGCCCATGGACGTCGAGTGGGCCAAAGACGGCGAGACCGAAGAGGTGGTGATACTCCAGGCGCGACCGGAGACCGTGGTATCTCGCAGCGCAACGGGCGTGCTCCAACGCTATCGGATGCGGGGAACCGGAGCCATCCTCACCACCGGTCGCAGCGTGGGTCAACGCATCGGACAAGGCACCGTGCGGGTGGTGTCGCACCCAGATGAGATGCATCGGGTGGAAGAGGGTGACGTGCTCGTCGCCGACATGACCGACCCCGATTGGGAACCGGTGATGAAGCGGGCCGCCGCCATCGTCACCAACCGCGGGGGCCGCACCTGTCACGCCGCCATCATCGCCCGCGAGCTCGAGATCCCTGCGGTGGTCGGAACCGGCGACGCAACCGAGACGCTGAATGACGGGGCGTCCGTGACGGTGTCGTGCGCTGAGGGGGACACGGGGTTTGTCTACGCCGGTGAAGTTCCCTTCGAGGTACACACGGTCGAGCTCGACGCCATGCCGGATCCGCCGCTCAAGATCATGATGAACGTTGCCAACCCAGAGCGAGCCTTCGCCTTCAGCCGCATCCCGAATGCCGGCGTCGGTCTGGCCAGGGTGGAGTTCGTGGTGAACAACGTCATCGGCGTGCATCCCAAAGCCCTTCTCGATCACGACGCCCTCGATGAGGATCTGCAGGCCGAGATCGACCGGCGGACAGCCGGGTACCCCGACCCGGCATCGTTCTTCTCCATGAAACTGGCCGAGGGCATCGCCACCATTGCCGCCGCCTTCGCCCCCAAGCCGGTGATCGTGCGTTTGTCTGATTTCAAATCGAACGAGTACGCCCACCTCGTGGGAGGCACCCGATACGAACCGCAGGAGGAGAACCCGATGATCGGCTTTCGCGGCGCCTCCCGCTACCGCGACCCCTCGTTCCGCGAGAGCTTCGATCTCGAGTGTGCGGCGATCCGGTACGTGCGGGAGGAGATGGGTCTCGACAACGTCGAGGTCATGATTCCCTTCGTTCGTACGCTGGAGGAGGCCGACGAAGTGATTGCGATCCTCGCCGAGAATGGGATCCGCCGTGGTGAGCACGGTCTGCGGCTCATCATGATGTGCGAGATACCGTCGAACGCTCTGCTCGCCGACGAGTTCCTCGAGCGTTTCGACGGCTTCTCCATCGGCAGCAATGATCTCACCCAGTTCACGCTGGCGCTCGATCGAGACAGCGGACTCGTCGCCGATCTGTTCAACGAACGTGACCCCGCCGTGAAGATGCTCATCTCGATGGCCATCCGGGCCTGCACCAGCGCCGGCAAGTACATCGGAATCTGCGGCCAGGGTCCTTCGGATCACCCCGACTTTGCACAGTGGCTCGCGGACGAGGGAATCGGTTCGGTCTCGCTCAACCCGGACACCATGGTGGAAACGTGGCTGTTGCTGGCCGGGGCATCGGCCGACATGAGCTGACGTGGTCCGGATCGCCCGGACCGTCTTCTGCGTGTCCGACCACACCGGGGTCACCGCGGAGGCGTTCGCTCACAGCCTGATCTCCCGCTTCGACGAGGTCGACGCCACGTACATCCTGCGGCCCTTCACCGACAACGAACAGAAGCTCGACATACTGCTGGCCGAGATCAACAGCGTGGCCGCCGCCGGAGCTCGCGCCATCGTCTGCTCGACGATCACGAACGATGCGTGGAGGGCGCTGTTGCGCACGGCAGATGCGCTCGTGTTGTCGCTGTTCGACGGGTTCATCTCCGAGCTGTCGAACGAACTCGGTATGGAGCCATCGCGGGCCGTGGGCGCCTATCACGGGATACGCGACCTCGGGAAGTATCAAACCCGGCTCGACGCCGTCGACTTCTCACTGGCGACCGACGACGGACTCGGAACGAAGCTCTACGACGAGGCCGATCTCATCCTCGTCGGTGTCTCCCGGGTCGGGAAGACCCCATCGTGTCTCTTCCTCTCGATGCACTACGGGGTCAAGGCTTCCAACTATCCGCTGACGATGGACGATCTGGACCAGATGGAGCTCCCAGCCGTGCTCCGTCCTCACCAGGGGCGTATCTTCGGTCTGACGATCGACCCGGTGCGGCTCCATCAGATCCGGCAGAAACGCCGCCCGGACAGCTCGTACGCATCACTGCCCCGCTGCACCGAAGAGGTGTCTCGAGCCGAGCGGCTCTACCGCCAGCTCAACATCCCGTATACGGACACCACGACGCTGTCGATCGAGGAAATCACGGCCACGGTCCTCGAGAACAGCAATCTCCGCAGCAGAATCAACTGACCGACCGCATTCGTCCCGTCGAGGAACGGCGGAAGTCCCGGCGTAGCATCCGCAGCATGGAAGCCAATCGCGGTCACCTCTGTCCACGGTGTGGAGCCGTCATCGCCCCGCAGGTACTGGCGCAGGACGAGGGAGCGTGCCCGGAGTGTGAGCTGGGCTTCTCCTCGCGCCCGCTCACGGCAGGCCGCAGCTCACACCAGAGGCGCACGGCCGACCGGCAGCGAAGCGCCCGGCGACGCATTCAGGTCTTCTCCGACTGCACGTTCCAGGTGTACGGCCTCGATGCGGGTTGGGAAGGAGCCCGCTGGCTGCGTGGCTGGGGGTATCACGACGACCGGCTCACGTCGGTCACGCTGGCTCATGGTCCGGCTGATCTCGAAGCTGCCTCGGTGTCGGTCGAGATCTCCGTCGGGGAGCATGCCTGGAATCACACTGCTACGTCGCTGGCCCAAAACCTCTACCGAGACGGCGCCGACGCCACGGCCCCGCTGCGGGCCACGTTCGATGCTCAAGACCCCACGGCGTCGTGGGACCCGCTGACGCTGATCGTGGATGGCCACCCCATGGAGTGGCGTGCCCTCGCGGGCCCCCACAGCTGGGTCGCCATTGCCAGCGTGGAGGGGGCGGTGGTCGGGGTCCACGCCAACCTGCTGGGGCCGGCGTCGTGCCGCCTCGCCGGCGTGAGCATCGACGACTACCGCAGCGATCCCACCGGTCTCTTCGCAACGGGCCCGGAGTAGCCTCCGCCGCCATGGATGCCCTCGAGCTGTTGCTGACCCGCCGCTCCGCGGTGGTTCGGCTGATGACCGAGCCGGGGCCGACGTCGGCAGAGGAGGTGACGATCGTGCGCGCCGGGATTCGGGTCCCGGATCATGGCAAGCTCTTTCCCTGGCGTGTCCAAGTCCTCGACAAAGAAGGGCAAGCCGCACTCGGCAACGTGTTCGCCGACGCCTTTGCCGCGGCGAACCCCGGCGCCACCGCCGAGGAGCTCGAAACGGAGCGGCTGCGGCCGCAACGCGCCCCCACCCTGGTGGTGGTGAGCAACCGGCTGCAGCCGGATCACCCGAAGATTCCGGTCATGGAGCAGTTTCTGTCGGGGGGAGCCGTGTGCCAGAACCTGCTCCATGCCGCCCACGCCCTCGGCTACGTCGCACAATGGATCACCGAATGGCCGGCCTACGACCCGGAGGTCAAGCGGGCGCTGGGACACGACCCAACCGATGACATCATCGGGTTCGTCTACATCGGCTCGGCAGTCGAGCCACCCACCGAGCGCCGCCGAGCGCAGCTCCACGATGTCGCCAGCAGGTGGACCGCACCCGGGATCGAGACGACGTTCCCCGAGGAAGAGCCGGCCGAGTCCTAGTCTCATTGACCCATGGCCTGGGAACCGGAGACATCCACGGCACGACTCGCTGCGTTGCGCGATGCGTTGCGTACTGCGCCACGCGGCCCGGTCGTCGATGGATCGGGGACCACGCAACGTCTCATCGACGAGCTGGCGAACCAGATCGACGACTACTTGCTGCCTCGGCTCGCCAATCTGGAAGCACCATTGCTCGCAGGGATCGGAGGCTCGACGGGAGCCGGCAAATCGACGATCACGAACTCGTTGGTCGGGGCCACGGTGACGCCATCGGGTCTGCTGCGCCCGACCACGCGCACCCCGGTGCTGGTGTGTCATCCCAACGACGAATCCTGGTTTCTCGGCGGGGGGGTGCTCCCCGACCTCCCCCGAGTCAGTGGGACTGCGGTGACTGGTCACGGACTCCGCATAGTGACCGTCGACTCGATGGTGGAGGGGCTGGCGATTCTCGACACGCCCGACATCGACTCT
Organism: Acidimicrobiia bacterium; assembly: GCA_041608535.1. GTDB lineage: Bacteria > Actinomycetota > Acidimicrobiia > Spongiisociales > UBA5794 > JBFISM01. The sequence continues at coordinate 12,923 of JBFISM010000048.1, read as the reverse complement.
GTCGAGGTGGCCAACCACGAACTGGCGGCACAGCTGCTCGGGGCGGCCGATTTGTGGATCTTCGTCACCACCGCCGCTCGATATGCCGATGCGGTGCCTTGGGAGTACCTCGCCATGGCGCAGGAACGTGCCATCGCCGTCGGTGCCGTCGTCAATCGCATCCCCACCGGAGGGGAACAGGACGTCGTCTCCCACTTCCGCCAGATGCTCGAAGCCAACGGGCTCGGCGCCATCCACGTCTTTCCCATCCCCGAAGCCGTGCTCCACGACGATCGGATACCGGAGAGCCACATCTCGGGGATCAGGTGGTGGTTGCTCGATCTGGCTGCCGACGCCGCCAAACGCCGCAAGCTGGTTCGGGACACGATCGAAGGCGCACTCGCATCGATCCCGGGGCGGGTGGACGTCATCGTCGATGGTCTGGAGCACGAAGCTGCGGCGATCGCAACGCTGGCGACGACAGTGCAACAGCAGTATTCGCAAGCCCTGGCGACGATCACGAACCGGCTCGAGCACGGCACCCTGCTCCGCCAAGAAGTGCTCTCGCGGTGGCAAGAGTACGTCGGTGGCGGCCAGCTGATGACGGCTCTCCAAGGCGGAATCGCCCGGCTTCGCGACGGCATGCGGTCGATCTTCGTGGGAGGCTCGACTGCGACTGCGGAAGTCCAGGGCGAGCTGCGCTCCAGCCTGGCGGCGGCGATCGTCGATGCAGCCGATGCCGCAGCCGACCGCACCGTCGACATGTGGGAGCGCACCCCCGGCGGGCGCTTCTTTCTCGGGGAGGACGCACGGACGCTCGCCCGCCCTTCACCGACACTGCGCAGCGAGACGGAACGGACGATTGCGGCATGGCAAGATCACGTGCTGGGTCTCGTTCGCCAGCAGTCCGAGGGAAAACGCCTCGCGGCACGCACTCTGTCGCTCGGCATCAACACCATCGGAGTCTCCCTCATGGTGGTGCTGTTCGCCCACACCGGGGGCATCACCGGCGGCGAGGTCGCCGTCGCCGGTGGGACGGCAACGGTCAGCCAGGCTCTGCTCACTGCCATCTTCGGTGAGAACGCCGTGCGCGATCTGGCGCGGCAGGCGCACACCGACTTGATGGAGCGCATCGAGACATTGCTGGCGATCGAATCGGATCGCTTCACGGAACGGCTGGCCGGGGGTCCAACTGCGGCGACCGCAGAGACCTTGCGGGGTCTGGCCGGATCTGTGGCGGAGACGGCATCGTGACCGACCGGCCGGACACCGTGCTGACGGCTCGGTTGGAGACCCTGGCGGACGTGGTGGATGTAGGCGAGGGGGTGCTTCCCGAGTCCGTCACGACATCTGTGCGGCAGGTGATCGCCAATGCCACCGGGCGGCTGCGCCACGGTACGGGTTTCACAGTCGTAGCGCTGGCCGGTGCCACTGGGAGTGGCAAATCGTCCCTGTTCAACGCAATCGTCGGCGAGCCGGTTGCGGCTACGGGTGTCCGACGCCCCACGACTGCCGAAGCACAGAGCGCCGTGTTCGGGGATCACGATGCCGACGCACTGCTCGACTGGCTCGGCATCCGCCACCGTCACCGTGTTGCCGATGCCGGGGCGCTCGACGGCTTGGTGCTCATCGATCTCCCGGATCACGATTCGGTCGAGGTCACCCACCGTATGCAGGTCGACCGCTTCGTCCAGATCGTCGACCTGCTGATCTGGGTGGTCGATCCGCAGAAGTATGCGGACCAGATCCTCCACGAGCGCTATCTCGCACCGCTGGCGAAACACGCCGACGTGATGGTCTTCCTCCTCCACCAGTCGGATCTCCTCTCACCCGGCGAACTGGAACGGCTGCAGGGCGACTTACTGCGTTTGCTCGACTCCGACGGCATCGACGACCCGGCGATCCTGTCCACATCCACCGTGTCGACCGCCGGGCTGGACCAGCTCAGCGAGCTGTTGGCGCAACGAATCGCCGGACGTCGCACGGCGCTCGATCGGATCGACGCCGATCTCGTCTCTGCGGTCGACGCCCTGCAACCGCTGCGTTCGGTCCGCCTCGAGCCGCCCGGGAGCCGTGACGTCACCACGCTCGTAGACGGCTTGGCCGAGGCGGCGGGATCACGCGGGCTCGGAGACGTGGTCGGCGAGGGGTACCGCCATCGCGCCACGTTGCGAACTGGGTGGCCGTTCACCCGCTGGATCAGGCGGCTCCGCCGCAATCCGCTGTCACGACTGACGGGAACGGACGAGACGGGTAAACCAACGGCGGCACCGATCGACGAGGCACGTCTGGACCTCGCCTTGAAGTCGCTCGCCGATGAGGTGTCGGAAGGCGCTCCGGCGGCGTGGCAGCGCAAGGTGCGGCGGGCGACCGGCAGCGAACGTGCCGAGCTGATCCCAGCTGTCCGCGCGGCGGTCACGACCGTCGTCGGTCGGGGGACGACGGAGCCGCGCTGGTGGGGCGCCGCCGCCGTGGTGCAGAGCGTCTTGGGCGCCGCGGCGTTGGCCGGAGCGGTGTGGCTGGTGGGGCTGTGGCTGCTCGATTGGCTTCGTGTTCCCAGCGACAGTTTCACACCCGAGTACCGCGGCTGGCCGATTCCCACGCTCCTGGTCTTGGGTGGCCTCGGCGCCGGGCTCATCGCCACCTGGGTGATCGGTCTCCTCGCCGCGGCCGGCTCCCGACGCAGGGCAAGCCGGATTCACGCCGCCATCCGTGATGAGCTGCGCCGGGTTGCCGATGAGCATGTCATCGAACCCACGGTCACCGCCGTCGAGCGGTGGCGCCGGCTCGACTCCGAGCTCGACTTCGTCGCCGGACGGACCTGACCGATTCGAGCCGCCCGACGCCTCGGTGAGCTGTCACCCCGTCTTCATGCGAGGTTGGGCTTCGCGCCGGAAGAATCGGGTATCCGACACCGGGTTACGGCATCCACCGGGGCAGAGGGGAACGCATGGACCTTCCTACCTACCGGGAAGTCCGTGCGGTGACCGTGGATGGTTCCACCACTTCAGCCACGGGATACAGGTGAGGGAGCGTCATCACGGCGCTCCCTCACGTTCGTGTGTAGCCGAAAGCGGCTAGAAAGCCTCCTCGGACAGCGCCATCAGCGACCCGTCCTCGGCCTCGGCAGCGGCGCGACGCACCCCGACCCCGGGGAGGACGTGGCGGGCGAAGAATCGGGCGGAGGCCACCTTGCCTTCGTAGAACGCACGATCGGAATCGCTCGCCGACGGCAGAGCCGCATCTGCGATCTCGGCGTGCCGGAGGAGAAGCCATCCGATGACCACCTCGGCAAGCGACTCGAGGAGTGCATTGGCATGGAGTCCGGTCTTGTATATCTCCGGTGGGTCCTCCGTCGATGCCATGGCGTGTTCCACCATCGTGCCGACGTGGGCACGTACATCATCGAGCGCCGTGCCGAGAAGGGAGCGCTCCACGTCGAAGGTGTCCGCGCCGCCTTTCACCAGCTCCAGAATGTCCTCGGTGAGCCGGGCAAGCGTCTTGCCCTGATCACGAGCGATCTTGCGGAAGAACAGGTCGAGCGCCTGGATTCCGGTCGTACCTTCGTACAGCGAGTCGATCTTGACATCGCGGATGTACTGCTCGATCGGATAATCCCGGGTGAACCCGGACCCACCGAACACCTGGAGCGACTGACCGAGCAGCTCGTATGCCTTCTCCGAGGCGTAGCCCTTCAGGAGGGGTAGTAGCAGATCGCTGAGGCGCATCCAGTGGTCGTCGGAAGGATCGATCGTCTCCTGATCGATGGCCCACGCCGTGTAGAACATCAGGGCCCGCAGCCCCTCGGCGTACGCCTTCTGGAGCATGAGCATGCGCCGCACGTCGGGATGACGGATGATCCGCACGCGGGGCGACGTCTTGACCGTCATGGTGGTCAGATCGGCCGATTGCACGCGCTCCTTGGCGTACTCGAGCGCGTTGAGGTAGCCGGTGGACAGCGTTGCCATCGACTTCGCCCCGATGAGCAGTCGCGCTTCTTCGATGACTTTGAACATCTGGCGGATACCGTCGTGCACCCCACCCACGAGATAGCCCACACAGGGTCGGTCCATGCCGAAGGTCAGCTCGGTCGTGGTGGACGACTTGATGCCCATCTTGTCCTCGAGATTGGTGGCGACGACACCGTTGCGTTGACCAAGGGTGCCGTCCTCGTTGCGGAGGAACTTGGGCACGATGAACATCGACAGGCCCTTGGTGCCGGGCTCGCCGCCCTCCCGCCGGGCGAGCACCAGGTGGACGATGTTCTCCGAGTAGTCCTGTTCGCCGGATGTGATGAAGCGTTTGACGCCTTCGATGTGATAGAGCCCGCCGCTCTCACCGGGCACGGCCGGTTCGATCTCGATCGCCTTGGTGGTCCCGGCGCCGACATCGGAGCCGGCATCGGGCTCGGTGAGCACCATCGTCCCACCCCAACGCCGATCGATCATCGGCAACGCCCACTGCTCACGTTGCTGCGGCGTGCCCAGCAAACCAATCACGACTGCCATCAGACCACCGGACACGAACAGATAGGTCGCCGGATTGGCGCCGACCAGCAACTCGGTCGCTGCCCAACGCACCTGGGCCGGAGCACCGAAGCCACCGAGCTCTTCGGGCACACCGAGGAGGTGCCAACCCCCGTCGTAATACGCATCGAGGCTCCGCTTCACGCCTGGACTGAGCTCCACATCTCCATCGACCAGTTGCGGCGGATTGCGATCGGCCTCGACGAAGCTCGCGGCGAACTCCTCACGGGCCATCCTGTCCACCTCGCGCACGAGGTCGCCGGCCGTATCACGGTCCAGGTTCGGAAACGCTGCAGCCCCGAGATGCTGGGAGAGATCGCTGACCTCGAACAGGTTGAACTCGAGGTCTCGCAAGTTCGACTTGTAGTGCCGGGATGGGCTGTCTGTCACGTCCTGTGCCCCTTCTGATCGCCTCGTCATCCGTACCCTGCCAATCGCAGTGGTGCTGGGGGACGCAGCAAATTTGAGTATATATTCAGATTTGCCTCACCAACACCGGCGTTCGACTCATTCTGTGGACTCCCGTTCGACCCATTCTGTGGGCGTAGGGGGCGAATACCGCTACCGTCCACACCGGTTCCGAGAAGGGGGGACGGAGATGGCTCGTTACAAGGCCGGTCTGAAGACCGAGGCGAAGATCCTCGAGGCTACCCGTCACCTGCTGTCCGAAGTCGGCTTCGAGGGAACGACGCTCAAGGCGATCTGCGACCGGGCGGGCATACGCGCCGGCAGCTTCTACAACCTGTTCGGAACCAAAGAGGAGGCGATCATCCGTGTCGTCCGGGAGTCTCTCGTATCGCTCGATCCCGATCCGGACCGTGAGGGACGCGACACACTCGATGAGCTGATCGAGGCCTTCATCACGTTCGCCGAAGCCAACTCTTCCTTCTCGCGCATCTACCTCCACATCGCCGTCACCGGAGCCATGACCGACGACGTCATTCGCCAGCGAGTACTGCATCACCACGCCGAGCGGGTGCGCCGCTTTGGCGATGCGATCGCCCGCGAGCACCCATCGATGACTCGCGAGCACGCTGAGTCGGAGGCGGAGACGCTCCTGGCGACACTTCACGGGCTCGCCCTGCGACGCGCCATGGACCCTGAGTTTCCGGTTGCCGAGCATGCCCGTCGCTCGCTGCTCATCATTCAGGTGACCGCCGGCGGATGAGCACCTTCGCCAGCAGGTGACCGTTCGGCTTCAGCTACGCACACCCAACGGATCGGGGAGCGCTGCCCGGAAGCTCGCATAGTCACCGAAGCCGAGGGCCGCTCCCACGGTCTGCTCCCATACGGCATCGAGCGCCCTCCGCAGCTGGTCGGACAACTCGAGCGCCGGACGCGCTGCGTTCACCTTGGCGGCGGAACCTCCGGACAGGAGCCCCCACACGTGGTCGCGAGCGCCCCGGATGAGCTGCTCATCGAACTGATCGGCGTGTTCCGCCATGAACTCGCGCGACGATTGAGCGACGACCCGCTCCAGGACCGGCCGAGCCACATCCATCTCCAAGAAGTCGGCAACGACTGCGGGAACCCGCTGCGGTGCTTCGAGCATGTCTTCGTACGTCAGGGCGAGCACACCGGGATCGCCGACGACCGGCCACCAGTCGATGAGATGGTCCCAGTGGCGGCCGGCGGCCGACCCGGCGATGTAGAACCGCTCCGCGAATTCCTCGAGCGACACCGTGCCCTCCTCGAACCACCATCCCTCGAAGAACCGGTAGAAAGACGGCAGCACGGTGAACGGATCGCGGAAGACGGTGATGTAGCGGCCACCCTTCGGCAGATCCCGCCACATGAGGTGCGACTTGAAGGCACGCGGCGACCACATTTGGTCTGCGGAAGGGTCGATCCCCATGTCCACGGCACTCTCCAGCCACGGAACCACCTCGGAGATCTCGCGGAACTCCATCGACCCAGCTGAGCGGAGACCGTGGACCACCTGCTGCATCCAGGTGGTGCCGCTCTTCGAGTACGTGGCGATGAACACGTCGCCGGGCCGCACTACGAGATGCTCCACTGCAGCGCGAGCCGCCGGGGTGCGGAAGTTCCGGATTCGCTCCAGCATCTCGTCGATGGAGGTGGGGCGCCGTAATGGTTGCGGCGTGTCGCTCACCCCAGGACGTCGACCAACCAGCGGTGCAGCGGGAGCTGCGGCTCCCACCGCTCGAGCAGCCACCCGACGATGGCGTCGCTGTGCATCGCCTCGGGGTGGGGCTCGTCCCATCCGGTGTAGAGCCCGGCGAACCGGACGAAGCGCTCCTGGAATTCGTTGGCGGGTTCGTAGCCGGGTGGCACTCGCTTGTAGTGCTCGCCGTGCACGCTGTGGCCGAGGATCTCGACGGCAGCGACTGCATGCGCCAGCGACTCACTCGACTCCCGGCTGGTGACCGCATCGCGGTATCGGGGCAGCCGGTCCTTGTCGAAACCATGGGCGCCGACGCCGACACCGATCGTCTCCGGCCCGACACGCATCCAGAAGCCGGAGAGCATGTTCTTGCGGTCCCCTTTCCAGAACCCGATGTCGAGGTGGTCCTTGTACGGAGTCTCGTCCTTGCTGAACCGCGTGTCGCGATTGATTCTCCGGATCGAACCGTTCACCTTGGGTTCGGCGACGATGCCGGGCACGATCTCGGCGAGCGCATCCCCCATCGCCTCCACGAAGGACTTGGCCGGCTCCAGCCAGAACGCCTCGTAATCCGAGCGATGGGCATCGAACCACGTCTTCGTGTTGTTGTCCCGCACCCCGGCGAGGAACAGAGGTGTCTCTTTGGGGAATCCGGCGAATTCAGCCATGAACGCACTCCTGGGCCACATCGTATCGCCGCTGCGGACTCCACCGCAGGACGACCCGGCGTCCCTTCGACGACCGGGGGGATGTGGCTTGCGACGCCGGGTCGGCGGGCACGGGCTCACAGGTCGCGACTTCTTTCTCGGCGGCGCACCCGGCACTACGATGCCGCACCCGCAGAGCTGAAGGGCCACGCTCGGTGCAAGCCAAGACGGCGCAACCACCCACGCACACGATGGGTGAGCGCTTCCTCCAAGCCGGCCGGTGGACGGTCAGACGGGCCACGCAACAGTGGCGCAGCCTGCCGGATTTCGTGATCATCGGCGCCCCGCGCGCGGGGACGACGTCGCTGTACCAGGCGTTGTGCAGCCACCCGGACATCGGGCGCAGTTTCCGCAAGGAAGTGCATTTCTTCGACGGCCGAGTGGAGCGTGGCCTCGGCTGGTATCGGGCCAACTTCCCGCTGCGAATCGCCTCCACCCGGATCTGCGGTGAGGCCACCCCCAACTATCTCGCCAATCCAGACGCACCGGATGACATGGCTCGTCTGCTCCCGGACGTCCGGCTCATCGCCCTGCTGCGCAATCCCATCGATCGCACCCATTCCTCGTGGCGGCTCAAGGTTCTCCAGGGCGACGAGATGCGCTCCTTCGGCGACGCCATCCGCCAAGAGGCTGAGGACCCGTACTCCCAGGCGGTGCGGACGCGCGATCCCCGGTCGGGTCCTGGTCCGCGAGGGCAGCGCTTTGCCCACCTCGAGAAGGGCAGGTACGCCGAGCACATCGAACGGTGGTTCACCCGGTTCCCCCGAGAGCAGCTCCTCATCGTGCAGAGCGAGGATCTCTTCCGACGTCCTGCCGAGACGCAAGCCGCGATCCTGCAGCACATAGGCGCCGATCCGGCGAAGGGCGCTGCGGTGGACCATCTTCTCGCCACACCTCCGGCCGACATGGAGCCGGCAGACCGTGAGTGGCTGCGCGAGTACTTCGCTCCGCACATCGGCAAGCTCGAAGACGTCACCGGGATGACGTTCGACTGGCAGTGACCCGGTCGTCACCGACGCCCGGCTGCGCGTCGTGGCACTGCAAGCGCATCTGGCGTGTCCGTCGAGACGCCCGCCACCAATGCAGCGAACTGCCGGCTGATCGCCCGCTTCTGCGCCACGGTGTAGTGCACGAAGTCCACCTGCTCGGAGATACCGTGCTCCTTGACGATCCGGTCGACGTCGATGATGGGGAAATCCAGCCGGCGGGCGAGATCGGTCAGCGCCAGACAGAAACGACGGCGACGCACCCGGCTCGGGCTGTTCGCCTGGCGGTATTCGGCGGCGGTACGTCCCGGATCGACGGTCAGCACATTGAGCATCACCACGAAAGCGCCCAAGCGACTTCGTACCTCGCTGATGATCCTGTCGAAGTTGGCCATGGTCTCATCCACCTCGATACGGCCCGCCTTGCGGAAGTTCCCGGCAAACCACTTCACCACGTCGAGGTCGTCGAGTACGGAGCCGATATCGGTATTGAGCCACCACCCGCCGGGATCGACCAGGAACCCGTGCGTACGATGGCGGTACACCGTTCTGGCGACGTCCGACGACACGGACAGCACCACCACGTCCTTGGGAAACGGCCCGATCCCGAACTGGTGCTTCAGGGTGAACTCGGGTTGGAACAGCCTGGGCTCGAAGTAGCCCGGTAGGAGGTTGAGCCGCTCCGTGACCTCGCGGGTCAGCTCCTGCGGCGGCGGATCCAGGGTCTGCAAGATCACGTCCGACCTGGTCTCCGGGGCGTGGCCAAAGGTTCCCATCCCGATCGTGCCACCGAAATGGGTTGCCAGCGCCGGGCCGGCACCGACGACGCTGCGCAGATCGCAGCCGCCCATGGCGTAGACCCCGAAGCGGGACCCGGGTCCGGCCCTCCAGGCGAAGATGTCGGGTCGCCGGATCGGTCGGCCGGCGTGGAACTTCGCCGCGTTCACCGAAGCCCGCACCGTCTTCTCCAGGGGACTGCGATCCCCGAACACGCTGCGGACGGCCTTGAGCACCCGCCGTTGCAGCGGGAGACCCGGGCGAGCGGTGCGGTCGGTCGCCATCATCCTTCGTGCACTCTGACGCCAGTGGGGAACACCGCACTGATCTCGCCGTCGTCGACCACGACTGAAGCGTCCGTCGTGATCACCCCGACCACGTCGCCCACGTCGACTGCGGCCCCCACGGACTTCCTGCTGCGCAGATGTCCCGGGCGGGTGGCGATCACCGACAGGCGCATGGAGCGAAGCGAGGGTTCGGTGCGTCCGTCGAGCCGGGTCGCCAGCTCGTCGAACTTGGCGACGAACAACTCGTCGCCGGCGGCGAAGCCCGAGCCCGCCTCCACCGCCCAGCGCTCGACGACGCCCCGCTCAGTCCTGCGGTCGTAGCGAGGCAGCACGAGGTGCATTGCATCCGGGCCGAACCTGCGGCTGAGCATCGGGAGGGATGCGATGACGGACTGCGCCGCGCCGGAGACCACCGCAGCGAACCCCGCTGTGTATTCGCCGCCGGCGCCGATTGCAGCACCCGCTCCATATTCGGCAGCCAGCCTGTCGACATCCACCACAGCCACGCCGGCTGCAGGTGCCACCTCCTCGACGAGCAGATCGAGACGGTGGGCTCGCACCCCAAGTGGCTCCGGCTCTCCGGGCCGGTGCCACACCGTCTTCTCGCCGGGCACGAACGTCGACACGTTGTAGATCACCCACTCGATGTTGCGAGTCGTCAGCTCGTGCGCCAAGTCGATGATCGCCTGCGCGAGTCTCTCCAGCTCGTCCTCGACAGCCTCGCAATGCTCGTCGAGCCAGGCCATTTCCTCTACGTCGAGGTCGTTGCGGTAGCCGGCCGGCAGCCGCACCAAGGGTCCACCGCCCCACACCCGCATCACGCTCGTCTCGAGCGCATCGGACAACGACGAAACGAGCAGAGCCGCATCATCCGGCAACGTGACCGGCGCAATGGATTGCCGCAGGTGGTCCGGGCTGCCGGGGGGAGTTTCGGGTGCCGGGTCCTCTCCGGCGGTGAGCCGTTGCAGCAAGACATCGCACCGCACGTTCGGGATGAGATGGGTGGCGAAGATGGGGCCGTCGGAGTTACTGGATTGGAACAGTGGGGCGAGGTCGCCGAGAGTGCCCAAGGTCGCCATCACGTCTGCGCTCTCGGCGAGCACCACTGCTGGACTCGCTTGCTCCTTGGTTTGGTTCACTCCCATGAAGACCCCGCCACAGACCAACGCGACGTTACCCGGGCGGCTCAGGGTGCGTGCCCGTACGGCGCAGCAGCTCGACGTAGTCTTCGGGGGTGTCGACGTCGATCGGGGCAGGGCGGTCGATGGTGACGGGCAGCACCGGTTGGGGAGGATCGTCGACCAGCAACGACCACAGCCGGTTCGGCACGTTGCGCTGCCGCGCCGCATCCTGCGCAGCGGCGCTCAGATACACGGGGTGCTTGCGGACTCCTGCGACGTATACACACACGGCGGCCCACGCCCGGCGGTCGGTGGCCTGCTCTACGAGTCTGTCGACGATGTGCCGGTCGACCTCCGGCATGTCCACGACCAGCACGACGATGGGTCGCGATCGCGGGAGCGCATCGATGGCTGTGAGCAGGGATGACCAGCTCCCCCGGTCCGGGTCGGGGTTCTCGACAAAGGTGAGCCGTGCGTTCTCTCCGGCGGCGGTGCGCACCTCCGCTTCGCCCGGTGCGACGACAACCACGACGTCCCGGGACCCCGCCGCCGCGACGACTCGTTCGATGAACGGCCGCCCACCGAGCTTGAGGAGCTGCTTGGGCTGACCCATCCGCTCCGAAGAGCCGGCGGCAAGCACCACGACGCACGGATCGATCATGGATTCACGAGCTGTCCGGCGAGCCGGTTGTGCCGTTCGATCACCGCGGCGAGGTCGACGCCGGTCAGCTCACCTCCCGCAACGACGGTCAGGCCGCCCACGACGGAGAGATCCACGTTGTTCGCAGCGCACATGACGACGGCCGCCACCGGATCGTGCTGGGCCCCGGCATACTCGATGCGGTCCATCCGCCATCCCACGAAGTCGGCGGCGCGGCCGGGTTCGAGCACCCCAATGTCGTTCCGACCCAGCACCGCGGCTCCTCCACGAGTGGCCAGCTCGATCGCCTGCCTGGCGGTGATCTGATAGCCGCCCTCGAGGGAGGGCGCCGCCGCCAGCCGGTTGAGCAACAGGACCTGCCTCGCCTCGGCGAGCATGTGGCTGCCATCGTTGCTCGCCGACCCGTCGACCCCGAGACCCACCGGTACGCCGGCCGCGAGATAGCTGCGCACCGGTGCGATACCCGAGGCGAGCCGCATGTTCGATGTCGGGCAGTGCGCCACACCGGTCGTCGTGGCGGCCATCGTTGCGATCTCGTCTGGGGCCACGAAGACGGCGTGGGCGTACCACACGTCGTCGCCGACCCACCCCAGGTCCTCCATCAGCTCGACCGGACGGCGCCCGTAGGTCTCGAGACAAAACGCCTCCTCGTCGAGAGTCTCGGCGAGATGGGTGTGCAACCGCACTCCGGCGCTTCGGGCCAGGGCTGCCGACTCACGCATCCCGTCGAGCGTCACCGAGAACGGCGAGCAGGGCGCCACCACCACCTGGGTCATCGCACCCGGTGCCGGGTCGTGGTGGCGCTCGATCATCAAGGCGGTGTCGGCGAGGATCGTCGCCTCGTCCTGCACGACGGAGTCAGGCGGCAGACCCCCGTCGCTCTCCCCGAGACTCATCGAGCCGCGGGAGGCAACGAGCCGGATGCCGATGGGTGCGGCACCCTCCACCTGATCGCTGAGCGAACTGCCGTTTGGATACAGGTACAGGTGATCGAACGCCGTGGTGCATCCCGACAGCGCCAGCTCGGCGAGCCCCACGGTCGTCGACGTGGCGACATGTTCCGGTGTCATGCGCGCCCACACCGGGTACAGCGCACGCAGCCAATCGAAGAGCGGGGCATTCTGGGCAGCAGGCAGGACACGGGTGAGGGTCTGGTAGAGATGATGATGCGTGTTCACCAAACCAGGAGTCACCACCATGCCCGTCAGATCGATGCGCTCGTCGGCGGTGTCGGGCAGCGACTCCGGCGGCCCCACCGCCACGATGAAGCCATTCTCGGCGTAGACGCCACCGCCCGGGACCTCCCGTCGATCCTCGTCCATCGTGACCAGGATCTCCGCCCCGGCGGCGAGGAGCGACGGCACGGTCAGCTCGAAGCGGCGACGATGACCTGGTCGGCGATGTCCCCCAGGGTGGCGCCCACGATGTCTGGCGGGCCGTACCCGGGGCTCCACACCGCACCCGGCCGGCTGATGAAGGCAGTCTGCATCCCCACGGATCGGGCGCCCACGAGATCCCAGTCGTGGGCGGCGACCATCATCATGTGGTCGATCGAGACGTCGGTGCGGGCACTCGCCATGAGGTATACCTCGGGCGCCGGTTTGAAGCGTCGCACGCTCTCCACCGACAGCATCGCCTCGAAGTGATGTGCGATCCCGGCGTATTCGAGCTGGGCCTCCACCGTCGCCTGCGATCCGTTGGTGAGGGCGATCTTGCGAACGCCCGCCGCGGTGAGCCGTTCCATCGCCGGCAGT
>JBFISM010000047.1:0-23310 GCA_041608535.1 Acidimicrobiia bacterium | reverse complement strand
TGGTTGAGAGCCTCAGTTCCTTGGCCTTCATTCACGCCGACCTTGGCGACCTCACGATCGCGTTGCAGCTGTCCGACGAGGCCGAGTCCATGACGGGCGCCTCAGAGTTTCTGAAGACGAGGATGTATGTCCGGCTCATCGGCGGCGAGGTCCGACGGCTGGGCGGTGACAGGACGGGAGCCCGAACCCGAACCCTCGATGCTCTCACGATGGCTGCGGCCGTGGACAACCAGCCATTGGCGCTCCGTGCCCTCCGCCTCCATGGCCAGCTCCTCATCGACCAGGGGGACATCGAGGACGGCCTCGGTGTCCTCGCATTCGTGCTCGCCCAAACGGCGAACAAGGGCGGCGACTTCACCAGCCGAATCATCAACCCGAAAGCGTGGGAAGAAGCGACGCGAGGTATCGACAAGAAACGAATCGAGAAGGCGCGCGCCTGGGCCCAAACCCGCAGCCTCGATGACCTCATCGCCGCCCCACTCGAGCAACAACGCCGGGATGTCGATCAACGACGCACGTGACGCCGCCTGTCGGTGCCCTACAACCGGCAGTTCTGGAATGAGTACGAACACGCCTCCCACCGTCCACGTTCACACCAAACCCGCAAAGCAATCCTCGAAGTGCCGATCGGCTTGGTTTAGCGATGAGGGCGTTCTCGTCCGGGATCTGGTGATCGGCGCGGGACCTTGACGTCGACGCGGGATCGCTCCGAGTCGTCGCAACGGGCTTCCGCCCCTTTCGGGGGAGGCATGATCTGAGGGGTTGATGGGTTGGGTCTTGGTGTTTCGGACGTTCGGGGTCATGCGCTGCCGTGCGTGCGGTTTCGGGTCGAGATCCCCGTCGGACTGCCATACCGACGTTGGGGGAGAGCGATGATGCTCGCAGCGGGGGGTTGCGCTGAGCACGGTGGGTTGCGCGTCCGGCTCGGAAGCCTCGAGAGTCGTCGACCGCAGTATCGACGTTGACACCTCGACGAATCCGCGACCGCTGCACCTGCAGTCTTGTCAACCGCTCCGACGCCGAGCTTCTGTGGTGTCTGAGCACTGTGAGGTCATACGACGTCTCGTCTCTGAACGGCTACGAGCCCGATTGCCGCCGGCACGATTGCCCAAGCGGCGAGTGCGGCCAGCGCAGCAAGGACGCTGACCTCGTCGGTAACACCCGAAACCACGGTGTTCAGCGTGTTCGGAATCCACGAAGCAGCCTCCGTGGCAAGCTGAACGACGAGCGGCGGTGCAATAACAAGCACGAGGACGGCTCCGGCGACCGCACCTCCGGTGCCGCGAACAACCGCACCGATGCCGGACCCAAGCAAGGCCCCTGCTGCCCCGACGAACATCGAGGCTGCCATCACTTGTGCCACCCCCCCGGCCGGGACGAGGAAGCCGAACTCGGTGGCGGGGAGTGACAGCGCAACTGCGGTGACGCTCAGAGCCGCGCCCACGAAGCCGAGCACTCCGCCGCCGACGAGAACGGCAGTGTATTGGGCCAAAACCGCCCGGTACCGGCGAGGTTCGGTAAGGAACATCGGGACGACGGTGCCGTGGCCGTAGTCACGAGCGACCGCGATTGCACCGAACAGCCCGGCGATCATCATCGCGTTCGCAGCAAAAGCCACCAGCGACTGCTGATCCGCTGCGGTGGAGATGAACGTCTTGCTGCCATCCATGTCGGTACCGAAGACCACCGCGACGCCGTTGAGGGCACCTATTACGACCAGGACGCCCAGGAACACCCACGGCATCGACGTGGAGGTGAGCTTGCGAAGCTCGGCTCGCACGAGTCGTGGCCAAGTCATAGCTAGACGACCTCGCCTTCTGACCGACTGGAGTCGTGGCGGATCTCGCCGCTCGTCCAGTTCAAGAAGAGCTCTTCGAGCGAGCCCGAATGTGGCGACAGCTCATGCAGGGCCACCCCGGCATGGTGAGCGCGCTCGCCGATCTCATCGATCGGTAGGCCGCGCACCACCAGCACGTTGTGGTCCCGCTGCTCGACCACACCACCGGCGGACTCGAGCGCCATTCTCAGGGTATCGGGTGAGCCGGTCCGGACCAGCGATGCCGCTTGTTGCAGGTCGCGAAGAGGACCGCTTGCGACCAGCTTGCCGCGGTTGATCACGACGAGGTCATCGGCGAGATGTTCTACCTCGGCCAGGAGGTGACTCGAGACGAACACGGTGTCGCCGCTGGCCGTTCGTGACCGCAGCATCTCCCGCAACTCACGCATCCCCTGCGGGTCCAATCCGTTGCCGGGCTCATCGAGGACCAGCACCGGCGGATCGCCAAGCAGCGCTCCTGCCAGCCCGAGACGCTGCCTCATGCCAAGCGAGTACGCACCAACGCGCCGGTCGGCTGCGTCGGCGATGTCGACCAACTCCAACAGACTCTCGACCCGGTCAAAAGGAATGCCTGCCGCGTCGGCGAGGATACGAAGATGACTTCGTCCACTCCGCCCGGGGTGGAACGCGTTCGCTTCGATGAGCACCCCAACCGTCCGCACCGGGTCAGCCAGTTCCCGATACCGGCTCCCACCGATCGTCGCTGCGCCCTGGTCTGCTGACGCCAGATCGAGGAGGATCTTCATCGTCGTCGACTTGCCAGCGCCGTTTGGGCCAAGGAACCCCGTCACCCGGCCCGGCTCGACAGTGAACGACAAATCATCGACGACCGTGGCAGCTCCATAGCGCTTGGTGACGTGGTCGATCTGCAACCGAAACGACGGACGTGTCGCGCCGCGCTCAGAGCTCTGGCGATCGAGCGTCCTGTCCGCAGTCAATGCTGGTGAAGGGGTATGCGGTCCGCCATGCTGCCTCCGATGGGACCGAGGTCTACTCGGCTGCTAAAGCAGCGCCGCCACAGTGATACGGCGACGAGCTGCATTTCTAGCAGAATCCTGGCGGCACGGCCTCTACTCGCGCTGGTGAAACTCACCCGCTCGGTCGAAGCCTGGCCCCGCCAGCACGCTGGCTCTGCCGCCGTACAGATCGACAGCCCCTCTGAGCGACAACGGTCTCCACCTTCCGCCCAGATCCGGCCTCTTGTTAGAACTGGCGGCGATCCGGGGCGAAGGCCAAGCTTCGGGTCGGGGTCTCGGATGGTTTGCTCGTGAACCGGCTGCCCAACCCTCGTGAGGGTTGTGGCTCTCGAATGGCTTGCAGCCGAGGCCTCGGGAGGGGTGTGGCTGAAGAGAGGTCTGCTCTGCTCGAAGAGGCATTGCCCGGCCCTTCCAACGTCAGCAGCTACGACGACGAGGAGTCGGCAATGACAGAGGTGATGATCGGTCTCGATCCGCACAAGGCATCGACACAATCGCGGTGCTCGAGCGGGACGAGACACTGGTGACGAGACGACGTTTCGACAACAGCGACGACGGGCTGATTGCGATGCTCGAAGCGGTCAGCGAGTTCACGGAGCGGGTATGGGCTGTCGAGGGCGCAAACGGGATTGGCCGCAGCATCGCTCAGAGACTGGTCGCTGCAGGTGAATCTGTGGTCGATGTGCCGGCGAAGCTGGCTACTCGGGTGCGGGTGTATTCGACCGGGCATGGCAACAAGACCGACCGGGCCGATGCGGTGGCGATCGCCCGAGGCTGCGATCCACAGCAAGCAGCTTCGGTATGTGCGACCCGATGACCGCAACGTGGCACTGAAACTGCTGTCGGATCGTCGCCATGAACTGGTCGCATCCCGCACCCAGTCGGTGTGTCGGCTGCATCGGCTGATCCGTGAGTTGATTCCGGGTGGAACACCACGAACGTTGACCGCTGAACGTGCCGAAGCCCTGCTCAGCGGGCTCAAACCGTCTGATCCGGCTGGGAACACACGACTCGAGCTGGCCTGGGATCACGTTGGAGACCTCAAACGTATCGACCGTCGCCTCGACGAGATCACTCTTCAGATCCACGCCGCCGTCAAGGAGTCTGCAACAACCCTGATCCGGATCTACGGGATCGGGCCCGTCAACGCAGGGGTCATCCTTGGCGAGGTTGGTGATATCAGCCGGTTCCCGACACGGAACCACTTCGCCAGCTATACCGGCACCGCACCCATTGCCGTGTCCTCCGGCAACAACCAACGACACCGGTTGAGCCGATCCGGGAACCGGCAACTCAACCACGCGATCCACATCGCTGCCATCACCCAAACCCGCTACGACACCCCTGGACGTACCTACTACCGCCGGAAACTCTCCGAGGGCAAGAGCCGACGCGAGGCGCTGCGCTGTGTCAAACGTCGCATCAGCGACGCCATCTGGCGACAACTCCCACTCGATCGTCAGACCGACCAGAGCCAAGACCAGACCTGGCCCCGCTGGCCATCAAGCCGAGGTTTCGAACCTTCCTATCGATCACCCGATACACCACGCCGCAACGGACTCCCCAAACAACCCCGACCCGTATCCGTCTAGCCTCGACGGCGGGTTCGAGGCGTGGCTTCACCAAAGCGTCAGCACCGGGTGGAAGCTGACCACGCGGTAGGCCTAACGCCCAACAGACGTCCCTCTTGCCCGCCTCGAACCCCTCGCATTTGACAGAGAGGAGCCAATCTGCGTTGGCGCTGCCATGTTTTCAGCTGGCTGTTGGATCGTCGATTCCTTGAACCGCGTTCTTTCCGATTCGGAGACTGCCCGGTGCGCCTCGTGTGATGAATGTTTTGTGTTGATTTGCTGAGGTTGGGGTCTCTTGTCGGTGGTGGTTGATAGGGTGCGGTCATGGTCGAACACATGTACGACTGGCCGGAGAACTACCCGTACTATGTGTCACCGCTCCCCGACGGGTTGGCCGACATGCCACCGGGACCGGAGTTGGCGGCAGCGTTGGCTGAGGTGGATCACGCCACATTGAATGGCTATGACCTGGTGGTGGTGTTACAGGCTCGGCAGCGCCAGATCGCCCATGATCAGGCCGGGTTCTATGACGCCCTCAGCGAACTGACCTACACCGTGCCCGGTGACTCCGACGGTGCAGCGTTGCGGTACAGCCACGAGAACGTGTTCGCCTCCGACGAACTCCGCCCCGCCCTCACCCTCACCCGCCGCAGCGCCGAATACGAAACCGGGTTTGCCGTTGCGCTGCGGCGGCGGCTCCCCCAAGTGTGGCGCTTCTTGGAGCGGGGCTGGATCGATATCCACAAAGCCCGAGTGCTCACAGACGGGGTCGCTGGTGTCAACGAAACAGACGCTCGGGTATTGGTCGCCTCCGTGATCGAGGATGCACCGCAGTTGACCACAGGCCAGTTACGGGCCAGGTTGAAACGGGCCACCACCATCCACGACCCCGAATTGACCAAACAACGCTACGAAGAGGGCTTGGCGGGACGCAGGGTGGTGGTGGAAGAGGACCTGTCCGGCACCGCCTCATTACGCGGTCTGCAACTCGACCCGGCTGATGTGCTGCGCATCCGAAAACGCATCGAACGTCTCTCCCGCCGCCTCAACACCAAAGACGAACCAAGAACGTTGGAGCAGATCAGAGCCGACGTCTTCATGGACCTGTTGTTGGGCCGCAACCATGCCGAAGGTGTCGTTGGGGACACCGCCATCGACATCCGCATCGACCTCGAAACCCTTGCCGGGCTCAACGAGCATCCTGGAGAGATCCCCGGGTGGGGACCCGTCATTGCCGACATCGCCCGCCACATCACCGAAACCAACCCCAAAGCGCAATGGCGCACCACCATCACCGACCCCGTAACCGGTGACGTCATCCACACCGGTATCACCCGCCGCCGCCCCACCCCACCACTGCGCCGCCACATCGAAGCCACCCACCCCACCTGTGTGTTCCCCGGCTGCCGCACCCCCGCCCGGGCCTGCGACATCGACCACCGCAAACCATGGTTCCATCACGGACCCACGAACGAATGGAACAACGAACCCCTGTGCCGCCACGACCACATCGCCAAGAGCACCTGGTGGCGACTCCGTCGCAAACACAACGGCGACTACCACTGGACCAGCCCCTGCGGCCACACCTACACCACCCCCGGCCACCCCCCATAACACGACTGCACCACCACAACTTCCCCCACCACCATTTAGTCACTTCTGACCCACCACCGAGGATCGGCGTCGAGGACCCACGGGATGTGACGCTGCTCGTGAGTCTCGCTCTCTTCGCCTTCGGGAATCTCATAAGGGAGCGTCAGGGTCGCTCAACACCGGGAGCCTACGTGGAGCCTGGACATCATCTCCTGCTGATACTCGGTTGTCTGCTTCGACAGGCTTCCCCTATCGCCCTAGTCCCAGACCCGGGATAGGGTTGCGTCCGTGACCGACGATCGCTTCGAGCTCATCGAGCGGTTGGGCAGCGGCGGAATGGCGACCGTGTGGAGGGCGAGAGACGCCCGGCTCCATCGGGAGATCGCCCTGAAGCGGCCCCTCACCCATCTCGCCTCCGACCCAGACGCGGTCGCCCGTTTCGAGCGGGAGGCACGTGCAGCGGCCGCCCTCAATCACCCCAACGTCGTCACGGTCTACGACGCAGGAGAGGACGATGACGGTCCTTGGCTGTCGATGGAGCTGGTCCACGGCATCTCTGTGCGCCGCCTGCTCGACCAGCGCGGAACGCTGCCGCCCGACCAGGTCGTCGACTACGTTCGCCAGGCTGCGTCCGGACTCGATGCCGCCCACGAGCGCGGTCTCATCCATCGCGACATCAAGCCGGAGAACCTGCTCGTGGGCGATGACGGCCGAGTCCGACTGGCCGACTTCGGTCTCGCCCGACTGATGAGTCCGCCGACACCGATCACCGAAGAGGGCTCGGTCTTGGGCAGCGCCCGCTACCTCGCACCGGAGGCGCTCGACGGCAACCAGGGACCCTCCGCCGACGTGTACTCCCTCGCCGCGGTCGCCTACGAGATGCTGACGGGCAGGCCGCCGCACGACGCCCGGACCTTCGCCGCCTTGCTCGAGCGCATCCGGACCGAACCCCCCGTACCGCCCAGCCGGCTGCGGGCCTTGAGCGTCCGGTACGACACGGTGTTCGCCGCCGCGCTCGGCAAACTGTCCACCGAACGTCCCCCGTCGGCCGGGGCGTTTGCGTCGAGTCTCGCCGCGGCGAGTGGAGCGACCCTGCCCATGGGTCCCCCGCCGGCAGTGCCGTCTCCCGTTCCCTCACCCGCCCCACGCTCGAGTCCCACCGACACGACACTCGTCGTCGCCCGTCGCCCGACTGCGCCGGGACCGCGGCTGCCCCGGGCCCTCAAGGCCACCGCGGTCGCCGTTGGCACCGGCACTGCGCTGCTGATCGCCATAGCCCTCGCCGCCGGGGCAGGTGGCGACCCTGAAGCCACTGCGACCGACACGACCGTGGCGACGCCAACCACGGTGCCGTCGACGACGGCTGCGCCCGCCACGACGAGCGTGCCGCCCACAACGACCACGCTCGCTCCCACCACGTTGCAGACCCGCGAAGCGACCATCGCGACATTGGTCGCTCAGATCTCGGATGTCCTCGACGCCTCGTCCCCGGGAGCCCTGAAGCCGAAGGAAGCACGCGACATCGGCAAGGACGTGAACGAGGCGGCATCGGCCTTCTTCGACGGCGACGTCGAGAAAGCGGAGAAACGGCTCGAGGACGCCGCAGAGACCATCGAGGACAAAGTGGACTCGTCAATCGTTGGCACGGCGCTGCTCGAGTTACTCGAGGCGCTTGCCTCCGTCATGGACTTGTGATTGCCGTCTTGACGCTTGAGCTGACGTGCTTACCAGCGTGGTGATGACGAACTCGATCTTCTGCACGTGCTGGTGCGTCTGTTGTTGTGCCGCCACGTCGTGCAGCGAGGACCTCGTCTACCAACTACCAGTGGACCAGCCCCTGCGGCCACACCTACACCACACCAGGCCACGCCCGTAACACCACCCCCACCAGACATCAACCAGGCGAGAGAAGCCGAGGTCGGTGCCGTGTACTTCACCCTCGGCGAACCCGTGGTGCCTGGTGGCGATTGCGTCAGCGAGCGGGCCCCACGAAACGGGCGCCGCTTTCGCTCGCACCCGGATGGGTGCGGCGGTTGTCCCCCCTCGAGGTCTTGCGGTAGCCCGGGGAGCTGATCCGCCCTGGTTCCCGGCAGCGTTCATGCAACGCGGAGTCAGCGACCAAACTATGCGTGCCAGGAGCGCCACCGTTGGTTGCGGCGTTCCAGGTGGAGGGGGAGGCCGAAGCTCTCGGTGAGAGTTTCGGCGGTGAGGGTGTCCTCGATGGGGCCGGAGGCCACCAACTCTCCCTTCCCCAGGATGGCAATGTGGGTGAACCCCGCGGGGATCTCCTCGACGTGGTGAGTCACCAGTGCCACGGCGGGGCTGTCAGGATCGCGGGCGAAGTCGGCGAGGGAAGCAACGAGCAGCTCCCGGGCGCCGAGGTCGAGACCGGTGGTCGCCTCGTCGAGTAGCAGCACCTCCGGCTCGGTCATGAGGCTACGGGCGATGAGCACTCGCTGCTTCTCGCCGGCGGACATCGTGCCGAACTCCCGGTCGGCCAGATAGGGTGCCTGCATACGCTCCAGCTGGGCACGGGCCAGGTCCCAATCCTCGTCGGTGTAGTCGTGCCAGCGGCTGTCGACGAACGCGGCGTGTTTGCCGGTGACCACGATCTCCACGCCGGGGAGGTGCTCCCGCACGTAGCCGGCGGTGCCGGCCCCGGCGTACCCGATCCGTTTGCGCAGCTCCCGCACGTCGACCAGCCCGTGCGTGCCGCCGAGCAGTCGCACGGTGCCACGCGACGGCGTGATGTATGTCGATGCCACCTGCATCATCGTCGTCTTGCCGGCACCATTCGGTCCGAGTACCACCCAGCGCTCATGGCTGTGGACCACCCAGTCGACGGATCGCAGCAACCAATTGCCATTGCGGATCACCGACACGCCCTCGAGGGCGATCATTTCCTGCTCGTCGATCGTGGTTGGGGTGTCAGTCATGGGAGCCGCCGGTCGGGTGCGGCGGCACTGTACAACCGGGCGATGCCGGGGCGGAGACGATCCCCGTTAACCTCCAGGATCGTGCGTAACGTCGTGCCCGGCGCAACCATCTCTCGCCTGCCCATCTATCTGCGTGCGCTGGGGGACTTCCCGCCGACCCAAACCACGTGCTCGTCCGAGCAGCTCGCCACTCTCGCCGGCGTCAACTCGGCGCAGGTGCGCAAAGACCTCTCGTTTCTCGGTACCCACGGCACCCGGGGCGTTGGTTATGACATCGAACAGCTCCGGCATCAGCTGCGCAAGGCGCTCGGGCTGGAGCGCACGTATGGCGTGGTCATCGTCGGCGGCGGCAACTTGGGCAGGGCCCTGGGCAACTACGGCGGGTTCGCCCCCTGGGGATTCGAGGTGTGCGCCGTCGTCGATTCCGATCCCGCCAAGCACGGCACGGAGATCGCCGGTCTCGCCGTGGAGCCCTTGGAGCGGCTCGAAGAGATCGTCGAGGAGCACAACATCGAGATCGCCATCATCGCCACTCCCGCCGGGGCGGCTCAGGATGTCGCCAATCGCCTCACGGCGGCCGGAGTTCGGTCGATCCTCAACTTTGCCCCCACCGTCATCGACGTGGATCGGACCGTCGAGGTGCGTCGGGTCGATCTCTCCACGGAACTACAGATCCTCACCTACCACCTGCAGCAAAGCTCCGCATCCGGGGGCGGATGACCCGGGTGTCAACCTTCGGTCTGTTTCTCGTACCGGTCGAGGGCGGCGACGAACATGAGGAACAGGATGAGGGAGGCCAGTGTGAACGCTATCGCCGGGATACGGATCTGGAAGGAATTGAGCCCCTCGAGGTTCTCGGGCTTGAGTCCACGCGGGGCGTAGACGACGAACAGCATGCTGCCGATCACCAACCAGCCGAAGGTGGCGGCGCCGCCGATGAGAAACGCCAGGCGAGTGCCCAGGTTGGTGTACAGGATGAGGATGCCCGAACCGACGAACGAAAGCAGGGCCACGATCGTGATGAGGATGCCGCGAGCGGCGATGGAGAAAGCGCTGGTCTCGCCGGTCTCGCCATCGACCTGGCGGAAGATGGCGTCGTAGGCATCGGCGAGCCAGCCGCGCAGCGCCGGCACGAAGGCCAGCAGCGAGATGATGATGGAGATGACGCCGATCCACTCCAGCGTCGACAAACCGGCCTCGCTGCGGAGGTGTCTGCCAACGGTGGCTCGCAGTGCAACTCGCTTGATCACAATCCACGCTCCAGTGCGACGATGAGAGCGATGTCTTCCCGGCTGAGGATCTGGCCGAATCCTGGCATACGCCCGCTACCGAGGCCATTGACACCGTAGTTCTCATTGTTCACCGATCCACGGACGATGAAATCGATCTGATCCTCGGGGTCGAGGAACTGGACGGTCGACTTGCCCTCCCGCAGCGACGGGCCCCAGGCACCGGAGCCGAGACCCTGCTCGAACGATGGACCTGCTGCGTAGCCGGCGGTGTGGCACCGGGCGCAGTAGCCGTTGAACAGACCCACCGCCCTCTCCGTCTCGGCGAGCGAGAGGCCACTCGACTCCGCCAGCGCCTCGAAGTCGACCTCCCACGGCCTCTCCTCGAGCGAGTTCTCGAGGAAGGCGATACCTCGCTCGATGACCTCCAGGAACACCTCGGGGCGGTCGTTGATGATGCGCAGCGCCAGCGCCGCAGTGTCGAGGTCCTGGAGGAAACCCTCCACTCGCTCCAGATCGGCCACCGGCTCGCCGGTGATGTCGGTGGTGCTGAATGCGTTGGTGGGATCGAGCTGGAGGGCGAATACCCTGGGCACCGTCGGATCCTCGATGAACTGCACCTCGCCGAGCGTGCGCCCGTCCGGGTCGACCACCGGGGCCCCGTCCTCGTCCAGCTGGTCGACCACGGTGCGCACCACCAGGGTTTCGTCGATGATGACGCCGAGGTCGCTGAGCCGTGCCTCTGCCTCGTCGGTGATCCCGTCCCGGTCACTGTCCGCTCCGGACTCCCGGCATGTCGAGCCGACGATGGCCGCCGATCGGTCGGTGCAGGTCCCGTCACCGGCAAGGAGGAAACGGACCTCGTCCGGGAAGTCGCCAACCATGGCGAAGCGGTCCCCGGCCTCTTGAGTGTCGACGAGCCGCGCTTGCTGCTCCATGAGCAGCCGCTCGGTGGTCGCCTCGCCGTTCTCGATACGCTGTAAAGCAGCCTCGACCATCCCTTCGACCTCGTCGAGAGCATCTCCCTGTGGGATCTGAATCGACCGCAGATAAGCCATCATTTGGTCGACTTCCTGTACGGTCATGGCGCCTCCGCCTTCGAGACCGTTGGCCGGCATTGGTGTTCCGGCACGACCGAACTCGATCCAGTGGCGCACCTCGTCCTCGCCGTAGCGGTAAAAGACATCGTTGATCGACGGCGCCGGCCACGCCACTTCGAGACCGCTGCGCCGCTCGACGAACGCGGCGGCACCGCCACCACCACCGGGGCCGTGACAGTTGATGCACGAGAAGAACTCGTACCAGTGCTCGCCCTCGTGGATGTAGTCCTCCGCGATCTTCTCGGCGGCGCCCTGCTGTCTGCCCGGCTCATTGAGGAAGTAGAGCGGCGTCACGATGGCGAGCACCGCAGCGCTGATCACCGCGGCGTTGAGCACTTTGGTGACGCGGGTCGTTTCCAGCTCGTCATCGGAGAGCCACGGCGACAGGTTCGCCGGTGTCTCCTCCACCTGCTTTGCCCTGCGGCGGCTGTTGAGCACGAGGTACCCGACCCAGGCGAGGAATGCGGTGATGAGCACGGTCAGCACCACGGCGCCGACCCCGACGTTCGATGGCTCGACGGGACCCGTCTCGGCTTCGCCGACGGCAAGGATGGGGGCGAAGTGAGCGATCGCCGCTAGACGCACGAGGGTCCCTGCGGATACTGAGCTGTCTTCACTTTCGCCCGGGCCGTCTGCACGACCTGGCCCGTCTCCACGATCATGTCTCCCCGGTCACTGATCTCGACGACGAAACGGTCCATGTTGCGTGGCGCCGGACCGGCCTCGTACTCACCGTGGAAGTTGTAGCGGGAGCCGTGACACGGGCACTCGAACCCCTGCGATGGCACACAGGAAGGGACCCGGCACCCGAGGTGGACACAGCGCTGCCACAACGCCATGAGTCCTGGTTCGCCGCCTTCGGCGCCTGCCACGGCGTTGAGATCGCCGAACTGGCTCACCGCGGCGTCGCCCTCCGCTATCGGCACGATCCACGACTGAGCAGCCGCCATGAAGAACGGCACGATGGTCCCGTCGGGCTGGATGATCTCGGCGCGTAGCTCGTCGGCGTTGCCAACGTTGATCGCAGCGCCGAAGCCGCCCTTCAGCTTGGGCCAGGCGAAGGCGAGCGAGGCGATGGTGAACTGCACGAGATAGACGCCGAAGATGGCCAACAGCGCTCGGTTGAAGAAGCTGCGCCGGGTCACCTGCATCTCGGTCTTGGAGACCTTCTCCCGCTCCAGCAGTGGGTCGACCGGGGGTGCCGTCTCCGCCTCCGTCTCCTCCTCGGTGAGCGAGATCACGCTGACCGCACTCGTCCCGGCTTCCTGCTGTGCAATACGCTGCCGGTCCCGGGCCAACGCCTTGCGGTCGAGTGTTCCCACCATCGGCTCGGCGGTGGGTCCACGCCGGTAGGCGATCGTGATCACCCCGAGCAAGGCCAGCGCTCCGGCGGCGACGATCCCGATGACGAACAGGGTGGTGGCGTCCATCAGAAGTCGAAGAAGATGCCTTCGATCCACGGGAACGTGAACGTGAAGCCCGGTCCCCGGAAGAAGGATCCATAGATGGTCAGGATGGCTGAGGCGAAGAAGAAGAAACTGAAGATCATGATCGCCAGCTTGCGATCGGAAGGCCGCACCGACGGGTTGCGATCGACATAGGGGATGATCGCCAGCCCGCCCAAGCCGAACCCGGGCAGGATGACACCGGCCACCTGGGGATCGAAGTAGGACAGCAGCTCCTGAAGACCGAGGAAGTACCACGGCGCCTTCGACGGGTTGGGTTGCTCGTTGAAGTTGGCGAACTCGAGCAACGGCGCATCGACAAAGGCCGAGAACACGGTGAGCGCCGCAGTGCACACGAGCAGAGCAACGAACTCGGCGGCCACGAGATGGGGCCACGTGCTGACCTTGTCGGTGGGCTCGGCCTTGACCTGCTGGATGGCCCCGGCCTTGACCACGGTGAGCAACCGCTGCGTGCGCACCCCCTCGGGGATGGCGGGGGCGGCAGCCGCCGCAGGAGCCCCGCCACCAGCGGCCGCAGCAGCAACGGGTTGTTGCGCGGGCGCCGCTTCCCCGGCGAACTGCGGTGGCGGCGAACCGGCCGCCTTGGCGCGAGCCAGGGCGCCGCGGCGTAACAGCGCCGCCGGGACGCCGTACTGCGCCTCCTCGGCGGCCAGATCGCGTGCCCCGTTGTCCCCTGCGGGCGCCGTGGCTGGCTCCGGCTCGGCGACCGTTTCGGCCGGGGCTGCGGCGGCCGGTTCGGCGGGTGCTTCGGCCGGCGCCTCGGCTGCCGGAGCGGGTGGCGCTTCACCCTTCATTTCGGCGAGGACCTCTTCGACATCGCGTCCTTCGGCCTTGGCGCGTGCTTCGGCGGAGCGGCGGAGGAGATGCTCGGGTAGGTCGGCCATCAGCGCCTCACAGCGGTCCGGAGATACCGCCGTCCTTGCGGACCCGCCAGAAGTGGACGGCCATGAAGACGACGATGATGAACGGTAGGAACAGCACGTGTCCAACGTACCAACGCAGCAACGTATCCGGCGTGATCTGCACGCCGCCGACGAGCGCAAATGTCACTTGGTTCCCGAAGACAGGGGTGTAGGCCGCCATGTTGGATCCCACCGTCACCGCCCACAGCGCCAGCTGATCCCACGGCAGCAGGTACCCGGTGAAGGAGAGCAGCAGGGTGAGCAGCAACAACACGACGCCGACCACCCAGTTGAACTCCCGTGGCGGCTTGTAGGCCCCGTGATAGAAGACACGCGACATGTGGAGGAACACCGTGAGCACCATGGCGTGGGCTCCCCACCGGTGGATGTTCCGCACCAGCTGACCGAATGCGATGTCGGTGGACAGCGCCTGGATGTCGATGAAGGCCTGCGGCGAGGTCGGGCGGTAATAGAACATCAGGAAGATGCCGCTGATCGTCAGCAGGATGAACAAGAAGAAGCTGAGCCCACCGAGACAGAGCGTGTAGGAGAGACGGACTCCGTGCCGCTTCACCTTCACCGGGTGGAGGTGATACAGCACGTTGTTCATGATGACGTAGGAGCGGTTCCTCGGGCTGTCGGTGTAGCCATGACGGAACGGCGATCCGGGGCGGAAGATGCTCGACCAGACCTGGCTGGCCCGCACCTGGTCGGCAGCGTCGGTGAGACGCTCCTTCACGCTGATCCTGCCGTCACCGTCGCCGTTGGCCACCTTGGCTACCTCGCCGTCGCTCTCGCCTTCAGTTTCACCGACTCGTACCGCTGTTCAAAATCGAACCGCATCGAGCCGTCACCATCGCATGCCGTACGAATACCCGTTCTTGAAATCTCGCTGTCCGGTGTTGTAGTCCCAGGGGTTGAGACCGTACTGCTCCGCCTCGTCGGCGAGCGAGCCGGCGAACTTGCCGAGGGTGATCACGTTGGTGGGGCAGCGATCGACACACAGCGCACAGCGGGTGCACTCGTCCTCGTCAACGATGAAGAAGCCCTGGTTCTCCGAGTCGTGCGCCGGGTTGTCGACATTGGCCGCTTCGGCGATGGCGTCCATCGAGAGGTAATGGATGCACTTCCAGGGGCATATGTCGACGCACCCCTCGCACAGGATGCACTCCGACTGGTCGATGTGAAGGAACTGCTTCGGCTTCACCGCCGAGGTGAGGTACGACCCGTCCACAGCAGCGAGCTGGTAGTCGTCCCGCATCGGGGGAGTCTCGAACCAAACGTCGGTCTTGGCCATGGCTCAGGCATCCACCTTGGTGAGTGGGCGGCCGTATTCCGACACGGGCGTCGGCGGCGGACCCTCCCTGCGGCGTTTGGCCCATTCCTGGTACTGGTACATCCCCACGGCCACGGCACCCAGGACGACGACGGAATAGGTCCCGGACACGATGTCCTTGATCGCGGCGTATGAGATGTCGACCTGGTTGTTCAGCACCAGCGCAGGCGGGATGGTGAAAGCGATCTTCTGGGGAGTCCATTCCAAGGTGGACTGGGTGAGGGTGAGCCATTCGTTGGGGATGATTCCGAAGAGGATCATCATGAGCGACACGAACACCGATGCCCCGATCGAGGCTCGGGCCCAGGTCATCTCTCGCTGGTACAAGAAGGCGAGCGTGATGCCACCGAGGACGATGAGCACTCCGGTGAGCGAGACGATCTGACCGAGCGTCTCGTACACCCAGCCACGGGGGATGGCCGGGTAGATCTCGCGTCCGAGGGCGTCCTCGGTGTCCAGCCCGGTGAAATGGGCGGCCATGAACCCGACGATGGAGATGACCGCGCCAACCCCGATGGCGGCGATCCCGATGTTGCTGTAGCGGCGAAGCTCTCTGTCGTCTGCCATCGCTCAGCATTCTATGCATACCGGTCCGCTGTGGCGTTGCCGCACGCAAATGGCCCGCCGGCGGCATCGACAGAGCGACGTTTGTGTACCGATGCATCGCTGTGTGGCTGCCTTTGCGGTTGAATTGGAACCTCGGTCGCGGCCTCCTAGTCTTTCGGCGCCGGCTCGGGAGCCGGCGGCCACGGCGACGGATCGCACGCTCTGTCGTACGAGGCACCCAGTCGAACGACGAAGAGGGACTCTGGGCAGGTGACCGTCGACAGCTCAGCATCCGATCTCTCCGACGACCTCGCGGAGATCGACAGCGACCCCGCCCCTCCGGCGATTCAGGCGACCGATCACCAGACGATCGACGCCACTCGGCCCTTCTTTCTGATCTCGATCGCCTTCCTGGTGCTATCGCTCCTCATCGGCGTCATCGCGGCCACCCAAGTCCTCGCCCCCAACCTGTTGAGCGAGTTCGCCTATGGATTGAGCCACCCCATCGCGACGAATCTGTTCCTCTACGGCTGGCTCACCATCGGTCTCGCCGGAGCGGTGATCCACGTCGTTGCGGACAACGCCGGTCGGCGTGTAGCCAGCCCCCAGCTCGCCCGGCTCGGTGCCGTGCTACTCGCAGCGGGCGTGGTGGCAGGATCGGTGGCGATCGCCCTGGGGCTGACGGAGGGACGGCGCTACCTCGAGTACCCGCTGTGGGCGGACGTGCCGATCCTCGTCGGGATGTTCCTCGTTTCCGTGGTGCTGGGACGCACGCTGCAGGACCCGACCGAAGATGGTGGCCCGGTGCGCTGGTACGGCCGCGCCGCCGTGTGGTGGTTCATGCTCGCCTTCGTGACCGGCAACATCCCCGGTCTCACCGGCGTTGCTGGGGCGTATCAGACTGCGTTCTTCCGCGCCAGCATGATTGGTCTGTGGTTGGGTTCCGCCGGCGTGGCGATCCTCTACCACGTCGTGCCCCGAGTGTCGGGGCGGCGCACCTTCCTCCCGACGCGGCTCACCGTGCTCGGGTTCTGGTCACTCGCATTCGTATGGGCGCTGACCGCACCGGTCGATCTGGTCTACAGCCCGGCGCCCGATTGGCTCGGCACGGTCGGGGCGTTGTTCTCCATCGCTCTTCTCATCCCGCCTGCCGTGATCTTTGCCGACATCGTGCTGTCGATGCGGTTGCGCTGGTCGCTGGTGCACGGCAACGTGCCGATCCGATTCATGCTTCTCGGTGGGGCCTTCTTCGCCGCCTGGCCCGTGTTCAACTTGGGGATGGCGTTCCGTTCCTCCAGCGGGATCGTGCAGTTCACCGACTGGGTGGCCGGGATGGAGCAGATCGGTTTCTACGGCATATTCACGGCGTGGCTCGTCGGCTACATGTATTTCGCCGGTGCCGACCTCGTGGTGCGCGGCACCAGTGAGAATCTCGGTCGCCTCCATTTCGTCGCCGTGATCATCGGTCTCGGCCTGTGGTCGGCAGGGTCATTCCTCGCGGGGGTGAACGCCGGCTGGACCTGGATCGCATCCGCCAACGAAGGTGTCGCCAACACCGGTGTCGGGTTCTTCAACACTCTCGCGGCCGTCGAGGACCTGTATGTGATTCGGTATGTGGGGTTCGTCGTCTTCGTGATCGCCATGCTCGCCTTCGTTGCGAACGTGCTCGGTGGGCGCCCGGTGGAACGGATTCGTCGTATCGTCGTGACCCTCGACGACGACCCGGGTCCGGAGCTGGTGGCGACCCAACCCATCACGCGACGCAAGTTGCGGTGGGGATCCATCGGTCTGTTTCTGGCTGCAGTCGTACTCGTCGTCGTGGTACCGGCCCTCGAGACCGGCGGTGCCGAGGCCACGGCGCTTGCCGACATCACTCGCAACTACTCCGACGGCGACGCAGCGGCAGGGCGTAACATCTATGTCGCTCAAGGGTGCTGGTACTGCCACACGCAGCAGGTACGCCAAATCGTCACCGATGTCGGCTTGGGCCCGGTGTCGCAAGCGGGCGACTACGTGTACGAGACGCCGGTGCTGTTCGGGGTGCAGCGGATCGGACCCGATCTCATGCACTTCGGGTCCAGGGTTGCCGGCATCATCGAGCCCGCGGATGTGGATGCCGCGGCGGCTTTGACCGTCGACGAGCTGCGGGGCTGGATCGTCGAGTATCTCGCCGACCCGCAGGGCAAGCGGCCGTACTCCAACATGCCCGCCTACGATCACCTCTCGTCGCGGGACCTCGAGAGGCTCGCGGCGTATCTCGAAGGATTGAAGTAGGAAGCAGAAGATGGACGAGCTGGCGTCACGGATCGCAGAGGAGCTCGGGTACCCGGCCGATCTCGTGATCCGCGCCGCAGCAGCCCGAGCTCAGGCCACCGGAACCACGACGGAAGGCATGTTGCAGCAGTGGGCAGGCGGCGAGGCCGCGGCACCAGCCCCGGCGGCGGCGCAAGCGGACGCACCGGCTGTGGAGACGCCCGCATCGCCAGCAGCCGAGGAGCCACCGGCAGGCCCGGAGGTCGAGGTGCTGGAGCCGATCGGAGAAGAGGTGGAGCCAGAACCCGCGGAGCCCGTCGACCTCGAGGAAGAGCCGGCGGCGAAGACAGCCGTGCTCGCCGGTTTCCCCAGCTGGCTCGCCGCGGCGTTCATCGTCATTCCCATCTTGGCGCTGAGCTATGCGGCCCTCGTTCCCGACGGCCCCGATTGTGGAGTGTCTGGCCAATTGGCGCTCGATCCGGTCACCGGCGAGGCGGAGAACTGCGATGGATCGCCGTACGGCGTGGAGGTCGCCAACTTCTTCGCCATCGGCGAGGAGCTGTACACCCAGCGGTGCGCCAGCTGCCACGGTGGGAACGGAGCAGGTGGCGCCGGTCCGGCGCTCGCCGGAGGCGCCGTTCTCGCCACGTTCCCGGCAGGGCAATGTGTCGGCCACGCGGACTGGGTGGCGCTCGGCAGCGAAGCATGGCCTGAACCGACCTACGGGGCGCTCGCCAAACCCGTCGGCGGGTTTGGCGCCAACATGCCCGGCTTCGACGACATCCTCGACGAACAGGACATCGCCGCAGTCACCCTCTACGAGCGGGTGTTCTTCGGCAATCAGCCGCTGCCCGAGAGTCTCAACGACTGCGGTCTCGATGAGCCGGAGGCCGTCACCGCTGCCCCGTGAGCGGCGAGACGGCGGATTCTGGCTACCACCGAGGCCCTTCCTAACCTCTCCCGTATGACCCGCCGCTCCCCTGACGTCGTCGTGGTCGGTGGCGGTCCGGCCGGAGCCGCAACCGCCTACTGGCTTGCCAACAATGGTGTCTCGGTACTCGTCGCCGAGAAGAAGAGCTATCCGCGCGACAAGACGTGTGGCGACGGACTCACGCCGCGCGCTGTGAAGCAGCTCACCGACATGGGGTTCGACTTCGCCATCCCCGAGCTGCACAAGATCACCGGGTTGCGTGCCTACGCCGGCGAGCTCAAGCTCGAGATCCCCTGGCCGCAGCACACCATCTATCCGGACTGGGGGGCCGTCATCCGGCGCAGCGACCTCGACATGCAAGTGGCGGCGCTGGCTGTGGGCCAGGGTGCGGAGATCCGGCAGAACACCGAGGCCAAGGCGGTCGTGGAAGGGGGTCGTCTCACCGCGGTCGAGCTGCTCACCAACGGTGAAGGGACGGTGGACCGTGAGGTCGTCACTCCGAAGCTCGTCGTCATCGCCGACGGCTCGCTGTCGCGCTTCGGCCGGGCGCTCGGAACGGCGCGGCGCAAGGATTACCCATATGGTCTTGCGGTGCGCGGTTACTACGCAAGTCCGAACTCGGCGGACGGGTTCCTCGAGAGCCAGCTGGACATCCGTGATGCCGCAGACCGTTCGATGCCCGGCTACGGCTGGATATTTCCGCTCGGCGACGGATCCATCAACATCGGTGTCGGTGTCATCTCCAGCTTCAAGGGCTGGAAGGACGTCAACACGTCCCGGGTCATGGATGCCTATGTATCGCGCCTTCCCGACTATTGGGGGGTGACGCCCGGCGACGTGATCACCCAGCCGGTGGGTGGCAAACTGCCGATGTCGTTCTCGATGGGACCGCGGGTGGGTCCCAACTGGCTCGCCGTCGGCGACGCTGCCGGTGCTGTCAACCCGTTCAACGGCGAAGGCATCGACTATGCCTACGAAACCGGGCGTATCGCCGCTCCGATCATCGCCGAGGCCATCGCCACCGACGACCTGGGGCTGCTGCGCACCTATGCGACTCGCATCGACGACGAGTATGCGGCCTATCACCGGGTGGCCCGGGCGTTCGTCATCGCCATCGGCAATCCGAAGCTGATGCGCAGCCTCACCCGAATCGGGCTCCGCTCCAAACCGCTGATGGAGTGGGTCCTCAAGGTCATGGCCAACCTGCTCGAGCCCGACGAGCGCGGAGTCGAGGAGTACGTCTACAAGGCCATCGAGAGAGTCGTCGCCATCGGCCCGGAACCCTTGCTCAAGTAGAGGCGCCTCCCCTTCCGGGGACGGACACGATTTTGGTCGGGTAGGTGGGGTTCCTATTGTCTGGGCGACGGACGACGTGGACCCCGGATGGAACTCGCCGACTATCTGCCGATAGCCCTCATGCTCATCCTCGCCATCGGGTTCGGGGGCGTGATGATGGTGGCGTCCAAATGGGTCGGTCACGACAACCCCACACCCGCCAAGCTCGCACCGTACGAGAGCGGGATCGTCCCCCTGCAGGAGCCCGCAGAGCGGTTCCCGGTGAAGTTCTACATGGTTGCCATGCTGTTCGTGATCTTCGACGTCGAGCTGATCTTCTTGTTTGCCTGGGCGGTTCGATTCGAGGACTTCGGCTGGGCCGGTGTCGGCGCCATGGCCATATTCGTTGCCCTTCTCGCCGAGACGCTGTTGTACGTGTGGAAGCGAGGAGCGCTCGATTGGAACGTCGCCCGCCGCACCCGGCGGCGGCGCATCGTCGCTCCGGACGCACCAGCTGCGGAAGAAGCGGCCTGATGGCAGGACCGACACAGCCTCCTGGGTTCCTGCTCTCGACCCTGGAGAAGGGCGTCAACTGGGCCCGGACCCGCTCCATGTGGCCGGCATCGTTCGGGCTGGCGTGCTGCGCCATCGAGATGATGGCCACCGGAGCCGCGCACAACGACCTTGCTCGGTTCGGTATGGAGGTGTTCCGCGCCTCGCCGCGCCAGGCCGATCTCATGATCGTCGCCGGTCGGGTGTCGCAGAAGATGGCGCCGGTGCTGCGGCAGGTCTACGACCAGATGTCTGAGCCGAAGTGGGTGATATCCATGGGAGCGTGCGCCTCCACGGGCGGGATGTTCAACAACTACGCACTCGTTCAAGGTGTTGATCAGGTGGTACCCGTCGACATCTACGTGCCGGGTTGCCCCCCGGGTCCGCAGAGCCTGATGCACGGCATCCTCACCCTGCAAGAGAAGATCATGAACGGCGAGATCCGCCGTGAGGGCGTCTTCACCAAGACCGCATGACGGACGAGGCCAACCCCAGCAGTGACGAGACGCCGCAGGAGGCTTCTCCCGACACCGCACCTGCGGCAACCGTGGATCTCGGCGCCGAGGTCATCGAGATCAGCGCAGACGAGTACCTCGACGTCGTCGCCCGTGCTCGCGCCGCGGGATTCGAGAGCTTCGTCGATCTGTGCGGCGTCGATTACCTCCGTCGCCGCCCCCGCTACGAGGTGGTCGTGAACCTGCTCTCGTACGAGAGCAAGCAGCGGATCCGGATCCGGGTCGGTGTCGAGGGTGGCGACCCCCGGCTGGCGTCGATCACGTCTATCTTCCCCGGCGCCAACTTCTACGAGCGGGAGACGTACGACCTGTTTGGCATCGTGTTCGAGGGACATCCCGATCTCACGAGGATTCTGTTGCCCGACGACTGGGATGGCCACCCGCTGCGCAAAGACTACGCGGTGGGATCGGTACCGGTCCAGTTCAAGGGCGCCCACCAAGCATCATGAGCGACACACCCAACATCGTCACCGGAGACACCGAAGCCCCCACCATCGAGCCGCCACCCGACCACGGCAGCGGCGAGAGCCAGGCGCCCGAGCAGCGGCGCACCCTGCACGAGTTGTGGCTGTCCGGCACTGAGGAGCCGGACTGGGTGCGGGGAGCCACCGATGAGGGGGCGCAGGAGCTGCTGCCCGAACGCGCCGAGCCGGCACTGGCCACGCAGCGGGGCACCCTCGTCAGCGACGACTACGAGGTCGACGACGAGATAGACGACGACGAGCGCCAGATCATCAACATGGGCCCCCAGCACCCCTCGACCCATGGTGTTCTCCGTCTCCAGATCGAGCTGGAAGGGGAGACGGTGCGCCGGGTCAAGCCGATCATCGGCTATCTGCACACCGGGATGGAGAAGACCGGAGAGACGCTCACCTGGATGCAGGGCCCCACCAACGTGACACGGATGGACTACCTGTCGCCGTTCTTCAACGAGCTGGCCTACTCGCTGGCGGTCGAGGAGCTGCTCGACGTGGCGATTCCGCCGCGGGCGCAGGCGATCCGAATCCTCATGACCGAGCTGAACCGCATCTCGAGCCACCTGCTCTTCCTCGCCACGTTCGGGATGGACATCGGTGCGGTGTCGATGATGATCTACGGATGGCGTGAGCGCGAGCTGTTGCTCCAGTTCTTCGAGAAGACGACCGGGTTGCGGATGAACCACAACTACATCCGCCCCGGTGGGGTCGCCGCCGATCTCCCCGACGGGTGGGAGGACGACGTCGAAGATCTCATGGTCAAGGTCCCCCAGGGCGTGTCGGAGTACGTGGAGCTGCTCAACGAGAACCCGATCTTCATCGACCGCACGCAAGGCATCGGCGTCATCACCCCCGAGGAGTGCATGGCGTATGGGGTGACCGGTCCCACGCTGCGCGCCGCCGGCGTCGATTGGGATCTGCGCAAGATCGAGCCGTACTCCGGGATCGAGCAATACGACTTCGACGTGCCGGTTCGCAAACACGGCGACGTGTACGACCGTTATCTGCTGCGGCTCGAGGAGATCGATCAGTCCTTCCGCATAGTCGACCAAGTGCTCCAGACCATGCCCGCCGGGGACTATCGCAGCGACGATCGCAAGGTCACTCCACCACCGCGCAAGCGGATCGACGAGTCGATGGAGGCGCTGATCCACCACTTCAAGATCTTCACCGAGGGGTTCAAGGTGCCGGCCGGCGAGACCTACCAGGCCGTTGAATCGCCGCGCGGCGAACTCGGCGTCTACATCGTTTCCGACGGTGGCGCCAAGCCGTGGCGGCTCCATGTGCGGGCCCCGTCGTTCGCCCACGTCCAAGCGCTCCCGGTGCTCATGACCGACTCGCTGGTAGCCGACACCATCGCCTCCCTGGCCTCGATCGATCCGGTGCTCGGGGACGTCGATCGATGACGCCATCTCAGATCGACAAGCTCGTGCCGCACTGGTCGAGCGACAACCAGCGCCGGGCCGCCGAGCTTCTCGCCACCTATCCGGAAACCCGCAGCACAGTGATGCCACTCCTCTACATCGCTTCGCTCGAGCACGGTCACGTCAGCGCTGCGGCGATGGTCGATGTCGCGGCTCTCACCGGGCTGACCGCTGCCCAGGTCCAGTCGGTTGCCAGCTTCTACACGATGTACAAGCGCTCCCGAGTCGGGCGCTATCTGATCTCTGTGTGCACCTCTATCTCGTGCTACCTCCTCGGAGCGGACGACGTGCTCGGCGCCATCGAAGACGAGACCGGTACGCCGGACGGGGAGACGTCTCGAGACGGGATGTTCTCGGTAGAGCACGTCGAGTGTCTCGGGGCCTGCGGTGG
>JBFISM010000046.1:0-23349 GCA_041608535.1 Acidimicrobiia bacterium | reverse complement strand
TCGCCGTGGCCGACGACGCGGCGCCACCGGAACCCGCCCGTGTGGCGGACATCCGCTCACCTCGCCGTTGGGTGCGATGGGGCACGTTCGTGGGCGTGGCCGCCATTGCGGCTTCGCTCCTGCTCGGGCTACGAGTCGTCGATCTGCAAAACCGTCTCGATGCCGGCCCCACGGTCGATGAGCTCGCCGCCGCGGCCCTGCGCGATCCGGCTGCCACCGTCGCCGACCTCGCCGGACAAGAAGGGTACGAAGACGCGGCGGCCCGGATCGTCCTCGGCGACGAGGGCACTGGATTCGTCGTGTCGGACAACCTGCCCGCACTCGATGCGGAGCGCACGTACCAGCTGTGGGCCATCGTCGCTGATGGTGGTGAGCAGCGGATCATCTCAGCAGGGGTGCTCGGGCCGGATCCCGGGGTGTCCCAGTTCCAGGCGAGCGCCGACATCGTCGGTCTCGCCATCACCGAGGAGATCGCCGGCGGGGTGGCCGTGAGCGAGGCCCCGGCGGTGGCGCTGTGGCTGCGCGACGCATGAGCCGAACCGGGCTCCTTCGCCCGATCGCGAGGTGACGGGCCCACACGGATCCAGCCGACGACGGTTCCACGACGAACCGCAGAACACCATCGTCCGTCGCCGCATCGTCACCATCACCAGATCGGTTGCGGTAGCGCTGCTGACCACCATGCTGCTGCCGCTCCTGCTTCTCATTGCCATCGGTGTCGACCTCGTGCGAGTCGTGCTGCACGGCACCCGCTTCGTCGCCACCCGTCTCCTGCTGTTTGGCTGGATCTTCGCCGTCGTCGAGCTCGGCGGACTGCTCTGGATGTTCGCCGTGTGGTTGATCACCGGGTTTGGGGCCGCATCGTCGCGCCTGGTGGACCTCACCTGGCCGGTCCAGGCCTGGTGGGCCCGCACACTGTTCACCGCAGCCACCCGCATCTTCGACCTGAAGTTCGACGTCCGCGGTCTCGAGTCGGCGACCCCAGGGCCGATCGTTGCCATGTTCCGCCACGCCAGCATCGTCGACAACCTGCTTCCCGTGGTCCTCCTCCAAGACCGCCTCGGCTACAGATTGCGCTGGTTGCTGAAGCGTGAGCTGTTGAACATCCCCGCCCTCGATGTGGGCGGCACCCGGCTGCCGAACCACTTCGTCGATCGCACGTCGACCGATCCCCGTCGTGAGCTGCGGGCGATCCGGCGGCTCGCCGCGGATCTAGGCCCTGATGAAGGTGTGCTCATCTTCCCGGAGGGCACCCGGTTCACCCCGGACCGGCAACGCCGTGCCGTTGCCGATGTCGCCGAGCGCTCACCCGAGCTTGCCGCCCGCGCCGGCGAACTGCGCCACACCATGCCCCCCCGGGTCGGAGGTGTGCTTGCGTTGCTCGACACCGGCTACGACGTGGTCGTCTGCGCCCACGAGGGCCTCGA
Source organism: Acidimicrobiia bacterium (assembly GCA_041608535.1). Taxonomy (GTDB): domain Bacteria; phylum Actinomycetota; class Acidimicrobiia; order Spongiisociales; family UBA5794; genus JBFISM01. The sequence continues at coordinate 21,922 of JBFISM010000046.1, read as the reverse complement.
CGGTTTCGCCAAGATCGAGGACATCTTGTCCGGCGGTTTGGTGGGGCGCACGATCACCATCCAACTGTGGCGGATCCCCGCCACAGAGATCCCGGCTGACCGCGGTGAACGCGTCGACTGGCTCTACGCCACGTGGAAGACCGTCGACGATTGGATCGACGCTATTCGCACGAACGCACAGTGAGATCGCCCGACACCGACCGACAGCGCAGGACGATGGTGCGCTCCGGAGAACCGCCATCGCCCGGCTCCACCTGGTTGCGGATGTCTCCTGCGATGCTCTCGAAGTCCAGTTCGATGAGGCGCCGAGGGGGAAGACCGATCACGACGTCGCCGGACATCGTGCGGACCATCGTGTCGGTTGCATCGCAGCGATAGATGGTCACGGCACCACTGACGCTGTTGATTGCACAAATGTCGTCGACTGCGGCGATGCGTACGTCGCCGCTCGCCGTGGTCACGTTGACCGCACCCGCCGCTGTCGCCAGCCGCACATCTCCCGACACGGTGGTGGCATCGACCGCACCCGGGCTGTCACCAATCTCTATGTCTCCCGATGCCGACTTGACCCGGACACCACCGGTGGCGCCGTCGACGTGGACATCGCCCGATGCCAGCGAGACATCAACGTCGCCCACGGCTCCCCGCACGTCGACATCGCCGGATGCCGAGGAGAGCTTGAGCTCGGTCCCTTCGGGTACGGTGACTTCGATCGAGATGTGGTCCGGGCCCGACTTCCGGTCGCCACGCCGGACCGTGACACGGTCGCCACTGTGCTGAATCCGGTACTGCTCGGCGCCACCGCTGGGGAAATGCACGTGCACCATTCCGGCGTCCCCGACGGTGACCGTGAGATCTGCAGCGTGCGACGAGACCATCACGCGCGGCTCGGGTCCGACCTCGTAGCTCGAGATATCACTCATGGCGCCCGTCTCACGTCTCGAAGGTGTCCCGGATCTGCCGGGGGCCGGGACGGCCGCGCCTGCGACCGGCGAGACTCTTGATGATGTAGGAGTTGATCGAATCTCCGGCGCTGCCGGCGGCGGCCTCCAACTCGGCTTTCAGCATCTCCGGCAACCGCAGCGTCAACCGAGCTTGGAGATCGTCGGTGGCCCCCACCGGGCCCTGGTGCGGGGCGTTGTCCCGAACCCGGATCTCCGGCCGACCTTCGCGGATGGTCAGGCTCACCTCGTGGTCCGGGAGTTGTGCCTGGACTTCGGTCACCGCCTGATCGGCCAGCGACAGCAGTGCCCGCTCCAGCGACGGACCGAGCAGCGCCAGCAGCATCTCACCGGCGTTCGCCAGCTCGGAGCCCTCACCGGCGAGACGGAGCTGCTCGGTGAGGGTCGCCTTCAACTCGTGGATGATCGGTGTGGTGTCCATGACGTCAGTGCCGGTGAGTGACGTCGCCGCTGCTCGCATGGCGCAGCGTGCGCTCCGCCACGTCGTTGCGCCAGCGTTCGGCGATGCCGGCGACGAGCGCCGTGGCGGTGTCGGGGTCGATTCCCCAGATCATGGTGCTCTCCTCCCTGCCGTCATGGCGACGGCTCTTTGGGCAAAGTATGACATCAATATGATGTCATGATGATGTCACACCGGCTAGAGGCTGTCAACTCTGTTCTCGGCTCTCGGTTCGAGGGGACCGGGAGCGCAGCTAGTCCTCCGCCGGCTGTACAATCGGGAGCACAACCCACCCCGGGGAGTCCATGCAGTTGGGCTGAGAGGGCGACCGCACGTCGCCGACCCGTGGAACCTGAACTGGATCACACCAGCGGAGGAAGTGCGTGGACGCTCACCCAGCGGTCCGGCAGAGCGAGGCGCTCGCGGTCATCATCACCGGTGGTGACCCCGTGCCCGCCGGAGTCTTCGCCGCGCTGCCGGCGGATCCGGCGCATGTGATCGCCGCCGATTCCGGGCTCGATCACGCCATCGACGCCGGACTCATGCCTGGGGTGTTGATCGGCGATCTCGACTCGGTGTCACCGGAGGCGGCTGCGGCGCTCCAAGCTGCCGGCGGCGAGACCATCGCCCATCCGGTGGACAAGGACGACACCGACCTTGCGCTTGCGATCCGTCTCGCCATCTCTCGCGGCGCTACCCGCATCGTCGTACTCGGTGGCGCCGGGGACCGGCTGAGCCACGTCCTGGGAAACTGCGCTGCCGTAGCCCATGCCGTGCGCCGCGGCGTCCCTACGACGTGGCACACAGACTCCACCGTCGTCCATGTGGCTGCTCCGGATCTGCCGGCGCACGTCGATGGCGCCGCCGGCGATCTGGTGAGTCTGCTCCCCTTCGGTGGCGATGCGCTGGGGGTGGAGACCGCCGGTCTGCGCTGGAGCCTGACAGGGGAGACGCTCGTCGCCGATGAGACCCGGGGGGTCTCCAACGAGATGGAAGCGCCGGCGGCCCACATCGCCATCGCCGCCGGATTGCTCTTCGTCGTCCACGAAAGGAACCCGTGACCATGACCACCCTTCGCCGCGGGCTCGCTTTCCTGATGGTTGTCGCTGCGCTGGCGCTGCTGGCCGCTGCGTGTGGCGGCGATGATGAACCCGCCGCCTCCATCACCGCACCGAACACAAGCACCGTCGCTCCGGGGACCACCGCGCCGTCAACGGATACCACTGCGAGCACTTCGGCAGCGACCACGGCAGTCCCTGACACCTCGACAGCCCCGGTGACCCTCTCCTTGCTCACCCACGACTCGTTCGCGGTGTCCCCCGAAACCCTGGAGAGCTTCACCGCCGATACCGGGATCGAGGTCGAGGTGATCCAGGGTGGCGACGCCGGAACCATGGTCAACCAGGCCGTCCTCACCAAGGACAACCCGATCGCCGATGTCCTCTTCGGTATAGACAACACCTTTCTGTCTCGTGGTCTCGAGGCGGGGCTGTTCGTGCCCTACGAGGCGCCCGCGCTGGTGGACGTCCCCGACGACCTCGAACTCGACCCGGAGCATCGGGTGACGCCGATCACCTTTGGCGACGTCTGTCTCAACTACGACAAGGAAGCCTTCCTCAGCACCGGTCTCCCTGTCCCCGAGACGCTGCGCGACCTCACCGATCCCGCATACCGCGGCATGCTGGTTGTCGAGGATCCGGCGACGTCGTCTCCGGGGTTGGCCTTTCTCGCCGCCACCGTCGCACGGTTCCCCGAGGGCTCCGATTACACATGGCGTGATTTCTGGACCGACCTGGCCGCCAACGATGTGCGAATCGACTCCGACTGGGAGACGGCGTATTACGGCTCGTTCAGCGGCGGAGCCGGCGAGGGCGATCGTCCCCTCGTCGTCTCCTACGCCTCGTCGCCACCGGCGGAGGTCCTGTTCGCCGAAGCCCCGCTGGACGAGGCCCCGACCGCCGTCATCACCGACGGCTGCTTCCGTCAGATCGAGTTCGCCGGCATCCTCGCCGGCACCGAGCACCCCGAAGCTGCGCAACAGCTCGTCGACTTCATGCTCGGCGTCGACTTTCAGGAAGACGTACCACTCAACATGTTCGTGTTCCCGGTCAACGAGACGGCTGAGCTCCCCGCGCTGTTCGTCGAGCACACCGAGCTTCCCGCCGAGCCGGTGATCGGTGACGCCGCCGAGATCGACGCCAACCGGGAAGCCTGGATCGAGACGTGGACCGATCTGGTGCGCTAGCCGCCGCCACTCGCGCCGCACGGGTACCCCGATGGCTCACGACTGCGGGGCTGGCGGCCATTCCGGTCGCCTTCCTCACATACTTCTTCTTGTATCCGCTCGGCTCGATTCTGTTCACGGCCCTGTCGGCCGAGGGCGGTGTCGGGGCCGCCTTCGGCGCCGTCTTCCGGCGCAGCGGTCTGTTGTCCGTGGTGTGGTTCACCACGTGGCAGGCGACGCTGTCGACATTGCTCACGGTGCTGCTGGGGCTTCCCGCCGCCTACGTGTTCGCGCGCTACGAGTTCATGGGGCGGCGGGTGCTGCGGGCTGCCACCACCATCCCGTTCGTGTTGCCGACGGTGGTCGTGGGGACGGCGTTCGTGGTGCTGCTCGGTCCAAGCGGGCCCCTCGGCATCGATCTCCGCCGCTCGGTGCCGGCGATCATCCTTGCGCACGTGTTCTACAACTACCCCATCGTGGTGCGCACCGTCGGGTCGTATTGGGAGGGGCTCGATGCACGTCTCGAGGAAGCGGCGGCCACGCTCGGCGCCACCAGGGTACGGGCCTTCATCCATGTCACGCTGCCCGCACTGGCGCCGGCGATCGCCGCCGCTGCTTCGCTCGTGTTCTTGTTCACCTTCACCTCGTTCGGAGTGGTGCTGATCCTTGGTGACCTTCGTCTCGCAACCATCGAGGTCGAGATATGGCGACAAGCGGTGGCGCTCCTCAATCTGCCGGTGGCGGCAGCGCTGTCGCTGCTCCAGCTTGTCGGGGTGGGGCTCGTCCTGGCGTGGTACAGCAGGACCCAGCAACGCCGTAGCCGGCAATTCACGATCCGCAGCACACGGCGCACCCGGCCTCGCGGCCGGCAGCGCTTGGTGTTGTTTGCCAATCTCGGCGTGATGCTCGTCCTGCTCGCCGTCCCCTTGCTCGTTCTCGTGGAACGCTCCGTACGCACGGCCGACGGCTATGGGCTTGCGGCCTACACCTCACTCGGCGAGCGGTCGGGCACGAGCGGTCTTTTCGTCCCGCCGCTCGAGGCCGTGACCAACTCGCTGCGCTTTGCGTTTGTCGCAACGGTGCTCGCAGTCGTCGTCGGCACCCTGGCCGCCGTCGTGATCGCCTACCGCTCCGGCTGGGCGAGCCGCACCTTCGACACGGTGCTCATGCTGCCGTTGGGAACCTCTGCGGTGACGCTCGGCTTCGGCTTCCTCGTCGCCCTCGACACACCGGTCGATCTGCGCACCTCGCCGTGGCTCATCCCGATCGCCCACGCCATGGTGGCCATCCCCTTCGTGATTCGCACGGTGGTTCCGGTGCTGCGCCGTATCCGGCAACGGTTGCGCGAAGCAGCGGCGGTGCTCGGCGCCTCGCCGCCCCAGGTGTGGCGGGAGATCGACTTCCCGCTGCTGAGCCGCAGCCTGCTGGTCGCCGTCGGTTTCGCCTTCGCCATCTCGCTCGGTGAGTTCGGGGCCACCGCCTTCATAGTGCGCCCCGACACCCCAACGCTGCCGATCGCCATCTTCCGCCTCCTGGGGCGCCCCGGGGCCGCCACGTTTGCGGCCGCTATGGCGCTGAGTGTGTTTCTGATGGGTCTCACCGTGGTGGCCGTGGCACTCATCGAACGCTTCCGGCTGGAGCGGACGGGAGACATCTGATGCTCGAATGCCGGGGGGTGACGGTCCAATTCGACGGGGTGATGGCCCTCGACCGAGTGGATCTCACGGTGGCATCCGGCTCCACGGCCGCCGTGATGGGTCCCTCCGGCTCGGGGAAGTCCACGTTGCTGCGCGTCATCGCCGGGCTGCAGCGTCCCGACACCGGAGTCGTGCGGTGGCGAGGCCATGACCTCACCGGCGTCCCGCCGCACCGGCGCCCGATCGGGCTCATGTTCCAGGACTATGCGCTGTTCCCCCACCTCACGGTGCACGGCAACGTGGCGTTCGGTCTCCGCATGCAAGATCAGTCTGCGGAGGCGATCGGCGCCCGGGTCTCCGAGACGCTGGAGCTGGTCGGTCTCGCCGGGTTCGAGGACCGACCGATCGACGATCTCAGCGGTGGAGAGCAGCAACGGGTGGCGCTGGCGCGGACGCTGGCCCCCCGGCCGGAGCTGTTGCTCCTCGACGAGCCACTCGGAGCGCTCGACCGCGTGCTGCGCAACCGTCTCCTCCCGGAGATGCGAGACATCTTTGCCGGGCTGGAACTCACCGTCCTCTACGTGACCCACGACACCGACGAGGCGTTCGGAGTCGCCGGCGAGGTGGCAGTGATGGACCACGGCCGGATTGTGCAGACCGGAAGCCCCGAGGCGCTGTGGACGGCGCCGGCCACCGGGCTGGTCGCCACGCTGGTGGGGCACCCCAACGTGCTCGCCGCAGCGGATGTTCCCGGGCTGCTCCCGCCCGATGTCGCCGAGTTCGTCGTCGTCCCGCCCGACGCCATTGACTTGGACGGGTCCGCCGCACCCAACGGCGTCGTCGTGGAATCCCGATTCGCCGCCGAACGCTTCGATACGACCGTGCGCATCGGCGACATAGAGCTCATCACCCACACAGCTGCCGCCCTCGAGCCCGGCCGGCCCGTTCGGATCTCCATTGCGCCGGATGCCTTGGTGCCGGTCGAACGCCGCCCCGACCCGATTTCGTAAGCTGCGTCCCCGACCGAGCTAGAGAGGAGCCCGATGGACACGCCCGCCATCCTCGCCGACGCCTACGGACGGATCACCGAGCTGGTGCGCATCGCAGCGGACGGCTTGGATGCGGACGGTCTGGCCTACCGGCCCGAAGCAGACGCCAACTCGATCGCATGGCTGGTGTGGCATCTCACGAGGATCCAGGATCACCACCTGTCTGAGATCGCCGGGCGCAACCAGGCGTGGATCGAAGACGGCTGGGCGGAGCGCCTCGGCATGACACCAGATCCTGAGGACACCGGGCACGGGCACACCTCGGCACAGGTTGCCGCAGTCACGCCGGCATCGCCCGACGATCTCGTTGAATACCACGAGGCGGTGGCCGCTCGCACCCAGGACTATCTGACCACGGTCACGCCCGACGAGCTGGATCGCATCATCGATCGCCGCTGGGATCCCCCGGTCTCCGTGGGGGTCCGTCTGGTCAGCGTCATCAGCGACAACATCCAGCACGCCGGCCAGGCCCGCTACCTCCGCGGAATCATCGATCGTCTCCCGTAGGCGCAGGTCTTCCGCCCCCAAACCTCGGGTGCATGACAAGCGGTCGCAGCTGTGCGTATCCCGAGTACCCAACATTTCTCGCATCGCCGTAATCGGGCGCCACCGAAGGCGAGCGCTCGCGCGAGCCGGTTGCGGCACCTCGAAGTCCGGCGGCAGCCCCGGGAGCAGATCCGCCCCCTACCCGACACCGTCCATGCAACGCGGATCTCTGCGACCAAACGCACTCAGCACCTCGAAGTCCGGCGGCAGCCCCGGGAGCAGATCCGCCCCTCACCCGACACCGACCATGCAACGCGGATCTCTGCGACCAGAGTTAGTCAGCTACGTCGACCCATTCGGCGCCGGCCGCGGAGACCAGTGTGTCGAGCGGCAGCGGGTACACCGTGGTGGGGGTGCCGGCCGCCGACCACACGGGGTCGTTGCGACGCAGACTGACATCGGCGTACACCCGCATCACAGAGGCATGGCCAAACGCCGGCGTCCCCCCGGCCACGTAGCCGGTGTGGGTGCGCACCTCCTCGAGATCGGCGCGACGAACCTCCTCGGCGCCGGTGAGGGCCGCCAGTTTCTCCACGTCGACCCGCAGATCACCCGACATCATGACCAGCGCCGGCTCGCCATCCACCATGAAGACGAGCGACTTGGCGATCGCGGACAGCGGACAACCGATGGCATCGGCGGCGTCTTGGGAGGTCTTGGTTCCGTCGGGATACACCGTGGGCCGCACCTGGATGCCGCGCTCGGACGCTTCCTCGAGAAACCGCTGGGTTGCAGGTGGGTAATCGGCGTGGGCCTCCACCGTCACGGCTTCTCGATGGGAACCCCCACCATGTTGCCCCACTCGGTCCACGATCCGTCGTAATTGCGCACGTTGTCGTGGCCGAGCAGATAGGTCAAAACGAACCAGGTGTGGGAAGACCGCTCCCCAATGCGGCAGTACGCGACGATGTCGTCGCCCATACCCAGCCCGACCTCGTCGTGGTAGATGGCACGCAGTTCGTCGACGTCCTTGAACGACCCGTCTTCGTTGGCGGCCCGCTTCCACGGTACGTTGGCCGCACCCGGGATGTGTCCGCCACGCAGCGCCCCCTCTTGCGGGTAGTTCGGCATGTGCAGCAGCTCGCCACGGAACTCCTCGGGCGAGCGCACGTCGACCAGTGGGTTGGTGCTCCCGATGTGCGCCATGACGTCATCGCGGAACGCCCGAATCGGGGCGTCGTTGCGCTCCACCACCGGGTAGACGGTGGCAGGACGAGACGGCATCTCCGTGGTCATGGCACGTCCCTCGTCGGTCCACTTCTGCCGCCCCCCGTCGAGCAACCGGACGTCCTCGTGGCCAAACAACCGGAACACCCACAATGCGTAAGCCGCCCACCAATTGAAGTTGTCTCCATAGAAGACGATGGTGTCGTTGCGGCCGATGCCTTTGGACGACATCAGCTCGGCGAAGTGCTCAGCGTCCAAGTAGTCGCGACGCAGGGCATCTTGCAGGTCGGTGTGCCAGTCGACCTTGACCGCTCCCGGGATGTGACCGGTCTCGTACAGCAGCACGTCCTCGTCCGACTCGACGACCACCAAGCCGGGGGTGTCGAGATTCTCGGCGAGCCACCCGGTGCTGACGAGACGTTCGGGATGGGCGTACTGAGTGAACTTGGTGCTGGGGTCGAGTGCGACGGCCATCGTGCGTCCTTTCCCATCGATTGCGCTCCGTCTCAATTTACCCTACGGGCATAGGAGGAAGTCTCGGCTACTGTCTCCATGATGTCCACCCTCCCTCCCCGCCTGCAGCAGCTCGTCGATCTGTTCGCATCGAGTCCCAAGCAGATCAAGATCGAGGCTCTCGTCGACTACGCCAACCGGCTGCCCGACCCACCGGAGCATCTGCGCAATCCGGAGGTCATGCAGCGGGTACACGAGTGCCAGACGCCGTTCTTCGTGGCCTCGGAGGTCGATGACGACGGCGTGGTGACGCTGGCGTTCGACGTGCCCCGGGAGTCGCCGACGATGCGCGGCTACGCCGGTCTGCTCGCCGACGGCCTCTCCGGTAGCACCGTCGACCAGATCCTGGCCGTACCGGACGCGTTCTACGTGGAGATGGGGATCGAGGAGGTGGTCTCCCAACTCCGTCTCCGCGGCATGGCGGCCATCCTGGCGATGATCAAGCGCCAGGTCCAAGAGACCGCTGCGGCCTGACAGCACACACCCGCTGCGTCACATGGCACGCACCATGGGAGCGGCTCTACCGGGGCTCGACTCGTAGCGGGAGCGGAGGATCCGCATCCCATACTCGCCTGTCTCCGGTCCCTCGCCGCCGAGACGATGCGTCATCCAGCTCCGGCCCTCGGGAGTAAAAGTGAACGTATAGGTCGACTCGGTCCGTTCCGTCGTATACGCCGGTGCCGCATCGCACCCGGCAAACATCAGCCGCAGGGCAGCTTCGACCAGGGCCTCTTCTCGATACCAGTGGGTCGCCAATGCACTGATGTTCTGCTCGATGCGAGCCAGCGCGCCCTCGATGTCGTCTCGCTCGTCGACGAGATTCGCTTCGGCGGCTCCTGCCGACCGGGGGGTGTAGCCGGCAGCACCGTTGTTGTAGGTGTCCCAGGTCTCGATGATGTTGCGCCCCGAGAGGTACGTGTTGAGCATCCGCTCCCCCGTCGCATCGACCTGCGCTCCGGTCACGTAGCGGATCGGGTGTGGCCGGCTCGACGCCGGCCGTTCGCTCTCCGGCGAGCCGCCGAGCCGAGCGGCATTGATCCTGGCGCCGATCTCCAGATCGTCGCCACCGGCCCCGAAGTAGCCGTCGTTGCCGACGGCGCCCACTGCGGCGAAGGTCGCCATGCGGACGGCGACGTTGCAGCCGCTGGTCTGTGGCGTGGTCTCGTAGCCGCCGCGAACCCGCATCGTCAGCAGCCGCAACACCTCTTTGAATGTCACCGCAACGCCGTAGCCGGGGAATGCGGCGAAGTTGGCGATACCCCACCGCACCGCACCTTGGAACACGTCGGCGTCGGATGTCCGGTTGGCGGCGTCGATCATCCGACTCAGATAGTTGCGGCTGAGACCGACGGTGTCGGCATCGTTGCGGATCAGCAAGACATCACGATGCGGGTCGAGCCGGCCGCACCGCATTGCCCGTTCGACGCTGAGCAGTGCGATGTCATAGAGACGGCGCGCCAACCAGCCGATGATCCCGCCGTGGTCCTCCGCCAAGACCGGGTCGAAGGCTTCATCGACCACGGCCACCCGCAGCCGGGGGAAGTCGATGCGGGCTCGGTCGATCTCGGCCATGGTGCGCTCGACGTTTCCGAGCGCAAGCGGATCGTCGAGAACACTGTGCGGATAGTTGACGTACAGCAGGATCGTCGTCGTGTCCACCGCGTCGGATGCCTGTTGCGCATACAGCGACAGCGCTCCGTAGATGGTCTTGTCCTCGGCGGCTCCGGCGACAGGTATCGCCACGATGGCGCGCGTGCCGGCGGGCAATTCCGCCAGCTCCGGGGTCGATGCCACGAACTGATCGATCGCAGCGAGATAGCCACGCCCCTTGCTGGTGGGCAACTGCCCGCGGTACCACGTCAGCTCCTCGGCGGGATCGAGCTTCGCCTGAGCGAAGGCCTGCAGCCGCGGCGATATCTCGCGTCGATGCGGCGGCCGCCCCCCTCGGTAGCCGCGATACGGCCGGTAGGGCCGATACCGGCGGGGACGGGGCGGCCGGTGACGCTGCTGCAACGGGCCCATGCCCGACGTGCCACCCCAGCCGGCGATGGCCTTCACGACTGCCCCCCGCACCTCCATCAACCCAAGCCGAGCCTGTTGCTTGATCGTCGCAACGTTCCCAGACGGAAGCTCGTACATCGGCTCGATGAATCTCGCCGGAAGCGATGGATCGGCCGTGTCTGCTGCGAACAGCTCCTTGCCAAGTGAACCGAACAGGGCAGCGAACTTGTGCTCGGTGCTCAGCCCGATGGCTGGGATCCCCATCATCATCGCCACAAGACAGCCGTGGAATCGCTGGCTGGCCACGATGTCGCATCCGCTGAGTTCGTAGGTGAGCGCCTCGATCGAATCTCGCTCCACGAGTTCAGCATGAGGGAACCGGAGCCCTCCGGCGGCGTAGCGATCTTCATCGCCGGTGAATCCGGTCGCCAACACGATGTTCTTGATCCGGAACCCTCCTGCGTACGCTCGTGCCAGCAGCGCCTCGACGTTGCCGTAATCGATATGGCGCTGCCCGCGCAGCACGAGCCCGAGCGTCGGGGGATGCGAGTTGCGTCGCTCGAAATCGAGCGAGGCGACGAGATCCGGGTACGAGCGCACCGGCACGGACGGCCTGAGGTGGGTCACGACCCAATCGCGGCTCTTCGCATCGCGTGTCGTCACCAGTCGCACGTTCTCGTGCTGGAAAAACGTGCGCATCCGTGCGGCTGCCTCGTGCGACAGCCCCCGGTCGGACAGCGGCACACCGACACCGGCGATGACAACCGGACGCGTGAGCAACACCGGGTCCCAGTAGCGCTCGGCGTAGGCATGCGGGATCACGAGATCGCCGCCGCCGATCACGATGCAGTCCTGCTGAGCAACCAGGTCGGGATCGATCCCGCCGTTGTGCTCGTGGCCGCTGAGGACCGTCACGTCGCCGTCGTTGAAGAGATCACGGAACGTCTCGACGAACAGCTCGTCGCCGTAGTTGCCGAATGGGTAGTAGCCAACCAACCCGATGTGCATGAGCACCTCCCTCACGGAGCCGGTGCCGGGAAGATCGAGGCACGAGGGCCATCCCGAGGGACACCGGCGTCCGGTACCAAACATATCCGGTGACCCCACACCATGGCGGGTGTCTCAGCGGGAACGACCGACGGCGTCAATGAGCGACGCCGACCACCCCTTCCTCGGCGGCGAGCCAGTGGACCCGAACGTCGTGGACATCGGCGGGCAGCTCATCGACGACCAGTGCCGCCGGAGTGACACCCACCAGTACCGCACCGGGCTTGAGGATGGGCAGCAACCTGTCGTAGTAGCCCGCACCTCGACCGAGCCGGTTGCCGAACAGATCGAAGGCAAGACCCGGCACCAGGGCCAGGTCCACCGAGTCGGGCGACACCTCGCCGCTTCCGGCGATCGGCTGCTCGAAGCCGTAGCGATGGGTCTCGGTGGGCCCGCCATGCAGGTGCAGGGTGAGCAGGCCGTCGTCCGGGGTCCGGGTCACCACCCAGCGCTTCTCGGTGTGGGAACGGATCAACAGCCGCAGATCGATCTCGTGACGCATCGGCAGGAAGGTGAGGATCGTCTCCGAATGCTGGAAAGGTGGAAAGTGGCTCAGCCCGGCACACGTGAGGCGGGACAGCTCTTCCCAGTCCAAACCGCTGCGTTCCTCCTTGGCCCAGGCCCGCCATTCCCCCTTGGAAGCAGACTCGGACGGAACCCCCGACATCAGATCAGCTTCGGCCCCAGCTTGGCGAACTCGTCCTGCGATGAGAATGGAACGATGTATCCGTCCTCGTCGCGGATATCGGCGACGTTGCCCGCAATGTCCTCGATGGTGAGTGCCCCGGCTTCGCTCGGCTTGTTGAGAATCCCTTCGGTCAGACCGATGAACACACGGCTCACTGAGCCACCTCCCACCGACCAGATCTCTCCGGTCAACTGGCACTCGGCGGAGGCGAAATAGCCGACGACGGGTGAGACATATGCCGGATCGAACGCCTCGGCCGCCTCCCCGAGCAGATCCGACGTCATTCTGGTCAAGGCGATGGGGGCGATTGCGTTGACCTTGATGTCGTACTTCTGCCCTTCGATGGCGAGCACCCTCATCAAACCGATGAGACCCATCTTGGCGGCGCCGTAGTTCGACTGACCGAAGTTGCCGAACAGACCGCTGGCGCTCGAGGTGAAGACGATGCGGCCGTAGCGCTGCTCCTTCATGTGCTCAAACGCCGGGCGCGTGACGTAGAAGGCGCCTCGCAGGTGGACGTCGAGCACATCGTGCAAATCGGACCACTCCAGGTTGGCGAACGACTTGTCGCGGAGGATGCCGGCGTTGTTCACGACGATGTCGATTCGTCCGAATCGCTCGACGGCGCCGTCGACCATCGCCGCGGCGGCCTCAGGATCGGCGACCGAGTCGGTGTTGGCCACGGCGACACCACCGGCGTTGCGGATCTCCTCCACGACACGGTCTGCCGAAGCCGAGCCGGTACCGCGACCGTGGACGTCACCGCCGACATCATTCACCACCACGGCCGCCCCGCGGCTTGCCAGCAGCAGCGCATGTCCCCGACCGAGACCGCCACCGGCGCCGGTGACGATGGCGACGCGATCCACGAAGTCGATCATGTGCTTGCGCTCCCTGTTGCGGTCGTGCCGGCAGTCGGGCGAGACAATAGCCGCCCGCACCGTGGCGCTCGGATCGTGGCACGCAACCGCTGCCGTGTGTTCGAGGCCCGCCTAGCATTGCCGGCAATGGAGGCACGGGACCCGTCGGCGAAGATCCGGCTGCTCCCACCCGACGCTATCGGGGGACCGCCGGAGGAGCCACCGCGGCGAAAGTGGGCCGGGCCCGCGATCCTGGCTGGTGGTATTGCACTGTTTGCGTTGGTCGTGGGGCTGTGGTCATCCGCCCAACCATCCGGCAGCGATGACATTCAGGTCGACGCTGCTGCTCCGCCTCTCATCAGCGACGAGGCGCCGGCGACGACGACGGCGGCTGACGAACCCGCAGAAGCGACGACGGCTGCGCCGGTTCCCTCTTTGCTCGACCAGGTTCCTGGACTCGCCCACGAGTTGTGGCTGCTCGGCTTGTCATCCAATCTCGACGGCTCCGCCAACATCGTCACCTCGGTGTGGAACGGCCGTCTTCCCGGACCCGGATCGCCAAACGTCTTCGATCGCAACTTCCCGATGGAGGCGCGCTTTGCCGCCGGGAGCCGGATGCTGGCGCTGCTGGGCGCTCGCACCAACCACGGGCTCCGCACCCTCTACGTGGGCAGCACCTCCTCGCTGACTCCGCAGTTCGTGGGTGCGACCTCATTCGCATGGATCTTCGGCGACCGGCTGTCGCTGGCATTCGTCGGCCAGCCGCCGGGTGTCGAGGTTCCCTCTCTCTATATCGCAGATGTCGCCACCAGTGGCTCATTGGTCAACATCGAGAGCATCGTCGAAGTGGCGCCCAGCGCTCGGATTGCCGCAGCCGGTGAGTGGGGCTATCTCCTGGTCGACGGCGACTTCGTGACCTGGTCGGCGTTGCTCGATTCCGAAGGCGTGCCGTTGCGTGCGGTACCCGGATGGGCCGTCGACGCCACCGCCGCCGGCGCCATACTGCTGGTGAGTGGGCAGGCACAACTCGACGACGCCATCGCCCGTGGTGAGACGTTCGAGGATCTGCGCCTGCCGGTCGAGCCGGTTCCTCTCTCCCCTCACGCTGAGTTCCTCGTGCTCGACATCGAGTTCAACGAGATGGTGGCGCCGCAGAGTGTCGTCAACGTCTTCGGTGCGCCGTGGACCGAGTTCTCCCCCGACGGCTCCATGATCCTCGGGACTGGCCCAGGTGCGGGCGATCGTTGGTCGGTGCGCATTGCCGCGCTCGATGGCTCGATGGCGCGAACCACATCCATCGAGGGAGCGACGAACTATCTCGGCTGGTCGAGCGACGGCAACTACGTCATGTTCGCCACGGACGAGGGCATGGCGTTCCACGACTGGAACGGCGGCGACACCTACTACGTGTCATTCGAGCGGACCTACGAGTTGCTCACGGTCGGCAGCTAGCCAACCTCTCGGTGCAGAGCGATGGCGAGATTGCCCTGACGTTCCACCACCACCTTGTCGAGATCGAGCCAGTGCGCCATGGCCTCGAGCTCCGTGGCGAGGGCTTTCGCCACCTTCGCCTGCTCCCGGATGTGCTCGACGTGGCTCGCCTGCACCCGCAGGATTCCGCCCTTGCGATCCGCCTTGAGATCCACCCTTCCCACCAATCGGCCGTCGAGCAGGAAAGGCAGCACGTAATAGCCGAACACACGTTTTGGCTTCGGCACGTAGATCTCGATTCGGTAGTGGAAGTCGAAGACCCGCTCGGCTCGCTCCCGGTACCACACCACCGGATCGAACGGGCTGAGCAGCCCCGTCCCCCGGTCGCTACGGGGACGTTTCGCCTCTGGATGGAGATAGGCGGGGCGGTGCCAGCCGGCGACGTTCACCGGCACCAGCTCGCCATCGGCAACGAGCGTCTCCAGGATGGGGCGGGCCGTCGGCTTGTGCAGCCGGTAGTAGTCCATGATGTCGTCGGCGGTGCCGATCCCGTGGTGGCGCGCCCCGAGGAGCAGCAAACGCCGGTACGCCTCCGGCTGGGGCACCGGCTCGGCTGCCAGCACCTCTGCGGGCAGCACACGCTCGGGGATGTCGTACATCCGCCCAAACCTGCCGTTGCGGTATGCCGTCACCTTGCCGGTGGCAAACAGCCATTCCAATGCCACCTTTCCCGGGGCGTAACCCCACCATGGACCGGTGCGATCGCCGCCATCCTCGAGATCGGCCGCCGTCAGCGGTCCGTCGTCGGCCACTTTGCGAAGGACGCCTTCGACGTAGCCCGGACGCTTCTCCATGAGGTCGGTCATGCGCCGCCAGGTGGGCACCGAGTCCATCCGGAACCGCAGCACCGGGTACAGCTCGACGGGCAGCAGCGACGCCTCGTGTCCCCAGTACTCGAACACTTCGCCCGAATGAGAGGTGTATGTGTCGAGCCGATCCCGGTCGTACGGGCCGAGACGCGCCAGCACCGGGAGGTAGTGGGAGCGACACACCACATTCACGGAGTCGAGCTGGAGAAGTCCGATCTGGCGGAACAGCGATCGAAAGCTGCGCACGTTGGGCTTCTTGGGTGCCGGTTTGTGGAACCCCTGAGCGGCCAGAGCGATGCGCCGCACCGAGGCGACGCTCATGCGCAACGGCTTCACCGCTCAGCCTGCCGGAGAGAACGCACAGCTAGCCTGGCCCGAGTCATGATCCGGATCCCATCGGCGGCAACAGTACCCGGTGCCACGACCGTGCCGTCGTGATGCGTACCACGCTCTATGCGGTGCGCACGGGCGTGGTTGCCCCGATCTTCGTGGTCGTGACGGCGGTGCTCGCCGGGTTCATTGCGATCATGGCCGTCATCAGGCGGGACCCACCGATCAACGATGCGATGATCATGTGGTGGAGCTGGTTCTTCCTGCGTATCGCCGGTGGCCGGCTGGAGACGAGCGGGCAGGAGCACATCGACGGGAGCGGCCAGTACCTCTTCGTGGCCAACCACGAGAGCAACCTCGACATCCCGGTGATGTTCCTCACGACCCGCGTCCCCATCCGCTATCTGGCAAAGAAGGAGTTGTTCAAAGTCCCGTTGCTGGCTCAGGCGATGCGAGGCGTCGGCATCGTGAAGACCGATCGGCAGGCGGGGAAGGCGGCCCACGGGGCGATCAACGAAGGCATCGCCGACGCCACCGCCCGGGGTCACTCGCTCATCATCTTCCCCGAAGGCACGCGCAGCGACGAAGGCACGCTGCTCCCGTTCAAGAAGGGGGCCTTCCGCATCGCCATCGCCAACGAACTGCCCATCGTGCCGATCTCGATCGACGGCACGTGGGAGATGTGGAAACCGGGGGCGAAGATCGTCTATCCCGGTAGGGTGCGCACGGTGGTGCATCCGCCGATTCCAACGACCGGCCTGGATCTGTCGCAGATCGCCGAGCTGAGCGATCGGTGCCGTGCGATCATCGCCGCGGATCTGGGAGTCGGCTGATTGGCGGGTCGGCTGTTGTCCATGCTGCCCGGGGTGCGCGCCACCAGGGCCCAGGTGGACGAGTTCGCGACGGCGTGGCGGCATCGCAACGACGGTGAGCTCGCCGCCCTCTCCCCCGAAGACCGGCTTTTCATAGCGCTCGGCGATTCCCTGAGCCAGGGCATCGGGGCGACGTCGCTCGAATCGACCTGGGTGATCCGCCTCGCCCGCGAGCTCGAGAGCGGTGGCGCCGGCAGGGTTCGAGTGGTCAATCTGTCGGTGTCCGGCGGGAGAATCGGCGACGTGCTGGCGACGCAGCTTCCCCGACTGGAAGCGATCGGGGTGCGCCCCGCCGTGGTCACGTGCACGGTGGGAAGCAACGATCTCATCGGCAGCCCCCGCTTCGGCCGGGCCGTCGACGAGATGCGCATGCTGCTCGGCGAACTGCCATCGGGTGCCGTGATGGCGACCATTCCGGACCGGGGCTCCCTGGTGGCGAAGGCCTTCAACCGGCGGCTCCGTCACGCCGTTGCCGAGCACCCGGTTCGGCTCGCCGATGTCGCCCTGCTGGCGTATCGCGGCCGCAAGACCTACGCCCCGGACTGGTTCCACCCCAACGACCGCGGCTACGAAGCCTGGTTTGCGACCTTTGCCGCCGTGCTCACCGAGGAGAGCTGATCGGGTTCGACGCTCCCGGTGTCAGCCGGTTGAGTGCAGCCACGCCACCACTCTCCCCCTGGCGATCTCCACGGGTGTGTCGCTCGCAGCCGCAACGACGGCCACCGTCTGCTCGAGGATCGAGCCGTCGTCCGCAGCAGCCATGTCGACCGCAAACCAAGCCTCGTCGTCGCTGACCACGGCTCGGACGCCGCGAGCGATCTCGGTGACGGAGCCGTCCTCGAGGTCGACGATCCGTAGCGGTGTGTCTCGCTCGAGACCCGTCATGATGAACCGTCCGGAGATCGGTCCACCCGGTGTGACCGCCGGCTCCTCATTGGCCACGATCTCGAGGATGGCGCCGTCGTCGAGCCGGAGCGCAACCGCACGGGTGAGTGCGGGTCCCTCGTCACCTCGATCATCGAGGACGAGATATCCATGTGGTGCGGCGATGGTCGTCGAGAAATCGAGATCGGCGATCTCGGGCAGCTCTGTGGTTTCTCGACGCACGGGATCGATCTGATACCACGCGATGCCGTCGGTTCGCTCCACCGATGCAACGGCGCCGGCACCGTACGGGCTGGCATAGAGAGCGGGCGCCGGCAGCGGGTTCCCCTCGACCGGGATTCGCCCGATCTCGGTGGCGCCCGTCGCATCGACGGTGACCACGGAGCCAGCGGCGGTCGCCCCGAGCAAGGTGGTGTCACCCCAGACGTAGTGGCCCTCTCCCGCATCCTGGACCCACACCTCTAGGGCAGACGGGTCGGAGACGGGGGCCACTGCGATCTGGCGTTGCCGAGAGCCGAGCGCACCGAGCCATCGCCGGACCGCAAAGCGCGCTCCATCGTCGCTGAGGAACGGACCGGCGAGCCGGCCAACGTCGGTGACCGCACCGGTGGCCATGTCCACGAGGAGCGACGGGGTCTCGTCGCTGGCGAGCGTCAAGGCAATGACGTCACCCGCCGACTGCGGCGCCACCGGCTGTGCAGATGCGGCAACGGGCACGAGCGTTGCGGTGCGCACGTCGAGCGCCTGGAGCCGCCCGTCGAAGGAGACGAGGGCGTGGCGTCGGTCTGGCGCCACCCACATGACCTCGGTGTCGGTGGCAAGCACCGCCAGCGAGAAATCTTCGAGGTTCAGGCCGACGAGAGCGTTGGAGGTCTGCAAGATCGCATGCGGGGTGTCCGGGATGGCAAACACCCGCACGGGATCGAACGGACCCGGGAGGTCGGCGGGAGGCTGCAGTGTGGCCAGCTCGGCGCCATCGGGAGACAGCACGCGCACCGGCCGCCCATCGGCGGCGATGTCCTGCACGAGAATGACCCCGGTTGCCGGTGACGACTTGCTGCCGGTCGAGATGACTTCGGCGGTGGACGACGTCGAGCCATTGGGCCCGGCGTCGTCGGGGCTACATGCGGCAACGACGAGCGAAACGGCGATCACGATCCTGGCCAACCTCCACACACCGGGAACCGTAGCCGTAACCCCGTGCGACGAAACAGGTCGGCCGGCCCGGAAAGCCCGGCAGTTCGGGTCGACGTACTCCGTCGTACCTGGTTTACCCGGACTCGAGACGGGTACACCATGATGTTTGACCCGATTTCGGACGGGTAGGGGCAGGGGACGCTAGTGAGGGGAGAGCGCCATGCTCCGACCGTTCGACCGTAGCCGCCTGTCCCGAATCCTCAGCGTTGCTGTGATCACCTTGGGACTGGTCGCCGTCGGCGCCGCCATCGGTGTGGCCTCGCATGAGTTCACGGATGTGCCCGACGGCAACATATTCCACGACGACATCGACGCCATCGCCGACGCCGGAGTGAC
Source organism: Acidimicrobiia bacterium (assembly GCA_041608535.1). Taxonomy (GTDB): domain Bacteria; phylum Actinomycetota; class Acidimicrobiia; order Spongiisociales; family UBA5794; genus JBFISM01. The sequence goes on along the minus strand of JBFISM010000046.1, from coordinate 2,869 downwards.
GCTGGGCTGCAACCCGCCCGCCAACGATGAGTACTGCCCCGATGACTTCGTCACGCGCGAGCAGATGGCCGCCTTCATGAACCGGCTCGGAGCCTTCGACGGCGGAAAAGAGCCTGTCGTAGACGCACGAACGGTTCAGGGCTTCAGCGTTCACGCCGATATCGTCGAGATCGAGGTCGACAACCAAGAGAACAACGAGGAGGAGTGCGAGGCGACGACGAGTTTGCTGGGTGTGGGACACCCGTTTGGTTCGTTCTTCATCACGTATCAGCTGCTGGGCACACCTGACGCGGTCTTCACATTCGACGTGAATGTCGCCGCCAGCGATCGGGAGCCTGAGGAGATCGACGACACCGGCGAGTTCCTCATCTGCTTTGCAACGATCGACGGGTCGGAGCTTCCCGACGGCACCTACACGCTGTTCGCCATAGAGGCGCACGAGATGGATCCGATCTCCTGATGGACGAAACGACGCCGATCCGGGGCGAACCTAAGGCTGTAGCGCGCGCCATTCGCATACTTTCGGCAGTGGCGCGCGCTTTCCGCGATCTACAGCCTTAGGTTGCGTCAGTCCAGCTAGTCGTAGACGCCGGTGAGCCACGCCCGCCCGGTCTCGTCCAGCTCGCAGAGGAAGGCGCCGGCGGAGGTGACCAGCTGGTAGCGGTTGATGGGGGTGGCGCCCTCCCACCAGCGGCCGATGCGGCGCCAGGGGCCGGCCCAGGAGAGCACCGGCACCCAGCGTGAGCCGAGCCGGATGCGCACCGGGTGGCCCCCGTCCCACTCCACCTCGAGCGATTGGGGCTGGGGAGGGACCAAGGTGGGGGCCGGCTGCGGCACGGCACCCGGCCACGGCGCATTCGGGTCGCGCTCGACCGTCCCCGGCTCTTCCCCCCACCGGTGCCACGTCACCTGTTCCACTGGATCGCGCCCACCCTGAGGACGGGCCTGGAGCACCCGGTCGTGTCCTACGAGCGCCTGGGTCTGCACCAGAGAGCGATGGGCCTCGGCGGCGCTGTGGGCGTCCTCGTGAAGGGCGAGCTGCCGTCCCAGATCGGAGAGATCGTCGGGGGTGAGCCGGATCCGCACCACTCCCCCGTGGATCCCCGGCCCCGACCCGAGCCGGATCTCGTCGAGCCAGGCGCTGAGCTGCCAGCGCACCCGCTCGGCGAGAGCGGTCTCGCTGAACGGATCGGCGTTGCGCCAGGTGCGGCTGCGGATCTCGCCATCGGCGGCCTCCACCTCGATGGTCACCCGATGCGGCAATGCACCCTGGAGCAGCGGATTGGTGAGCAACGCATTGGCCAGCGCCCGCCCCACGAAGGCGGCCTGCTCCAGGTTCTCGAGTGGTGTCTCGAAGCGCTCCTCGACAGCGATGTCGGCGGGGATGATCCGGGGCCGGGTGCTGCGATCCTCCCCTCTCGCCAGCCGGTGCGCCTCGAGCCCGGCGGTGCCGAAACGGGACATCATCGCCGGACGGGGCAGCTCGGCCAGCTCACCGAGGGTGGTGATCCCCAGCCAGCGGAAGGTGGCGGCGAGGTCGGCGTCGCCCACCGTCTCGACATCGAGCGAAGCGAGAAAGGCGGCATCGTCTTGGACGTGGACGATGGGATCGGCCGTGGTGGCTTGCTCGGCGGCCTGCCGGGCGGCAAAGGGGCCGGCGGCGAGACCGAGGCGATAGCCGTCGCCGGTCACCGCGCGCAGCGTCTTGTCAACCAGCTCGACAACCGTGGCTTCGTCTCCGTAGTAGGAGACCGCCCCCCGCACCGGTGCCAGCAGCAACCCCGGCGACACCACCTCCACCCGGGGGATCAGCTGCTCGATCCCCTGCACTACCGGCTCGAACGCAACCGCAGCGGCGCCGGGGTCGTAGCGAATGGTCTCGATGACGGGACAGATCGCCTCGGCTTCGCGGCGTTGCATCCCCACCGCCACCCCGGTGGCCAGCCCGGCGTCGTTGACGGCGACGACGGTGTTGTGATCGTCGATGGCCTGTCGTGGCGCCCCGTCATCCCCGTCAGGCGAAGCGAGCTGGCGCAGCGCCCAGTCCGGGTACCACACGCACAGGGTTCGTTCCATCGTCCACTACTTCGATCGTGGTGGTCATCCCGTAGACCGCCTTGCCCGACGCCTCGAGCGTGATACGCCGCCGGGTGAGCCGGCCATGTCCCGCATCGGTGCCCTCCCAGGCAACCGCTTGCACTCGCAGGTCGAGATACGACACCCCCGAGGGCAGCTCCCCGGAGACGGGGCGCAGCACGAGGGGGATCTTGCGAGAACGGGCGGCAGCGGACAGCTTGCGGAGCTGGGCGTCCTTGATGCGGGGCGGCACCTCGGCATAGACGGCGGTCATCCCGTCGAGCAACCCGGAGACCACCCGGGCCCACAGCACCGGCTCTTCGCAGCGCACCACGACGAGGTGCTCCGGGGGCACCCCCACCTCCCAGGCCGCCGAAGGACACAGCCAGCCCCGCACGTCGACATATACGACCTGTCCTCGTTGCGCCGGATCGGCCAGCATCGCCAGACCCAGCCGGCTCAGCCCTCCTCCGGGCCAGCCCACGAGCCCGACGACCCGCCCCGGCTCGAGCGTGAGCAACGAGCCGTGGAGGTCGCCATGTTCATTGTCGGGCTCATGGTCCTGTTTCGGGGCCGTGACGAGATACGGGCCGGTCAGGAGTCGTGCGTTGGATGCGCTTGACATGTGACCCAGCTCCGCCTGCTCGCCTACCCCGAGAACACCCCCTCGGGAATACGATGTTAATCGAACACATGTTCGATGCACAAGAGGTTTTTCTCAGAGCGTCGACGACATCGCTCCCCACACCAGGCAGACGGTGACCCGGCGGGGGCAGACGCCAGGCACGACGGC
>JBFISM010000045.1:0-23420 GCA_041608535.1 Acidimicrobiia bacterium | reverse complement strand
CGATGAGCCGGCTCACGGAGTGCTTCTCCATGTATTCGGACATGTCGATGCGCACCATCGCCCGCTCGTCGTCGAAGAGGTACTCGGCAAGTGCCCGAGCCAGCTCCGTCTTACCCACCCCTGTCGGGCCGAGGAAGATGAACGAGCCGATCGGGCGGTTCGGATCCGACAGCCCGGCGCGAGAGCGACGAATGGCATTGGACACCACGTCGACCGCAGCTTCCTGCCCCACGACCCGCTCATGCAGGACCTTCTCCAACCGGATGAGCTTCTCGACCTCGCCCTCCATCATCTTCGACACCGGAACACCGGTCCACCGCGCCACGACCTCGGCGATGTCCTCCTCGCCGACCTCCTCTTTCAACATGGTGAGATCGGCCTGGAGCTTGGTCAGCTCCTCCTGCTCGGTGGTGAGCCGCTGCTCCAACTCCGGCAGCTTGCCGTAGCGCAGCTCGGCGGCCCGCTGCAGGTCGCCGGAGCGCTCCGCTCGCTCGGCATCGGCCCTGGCGTCTTCGGTCTGCTGCTTCACCTCACGGATGGCATCGATGTGCGCCCGTTCCAGTTGCCAGTGGGCGTGCAGCCGGTCCAGCTCCTCGCCGATGTTGGCGAGCTGCTCGTCGATGGCCTCCAGCCTTGTCTTCGAAGCCTCATCGGCTTCCTTGCCGAGTGCGCTCTTCTCGATCTCGAGCTGGCGCCTTCTGCGCTCGAGCTCGTCGATCTCCTGCGGCATGGAGTCGATCTCGATCCGCAGCCGCGAGGCGGCCTCGTCGACGAGATCGATCGCCTTGTCCGGAAGATGCCTTGCTGTGATGTAACGGTCGGAGAGCACGGCGGCGGCCACCAAGGCGGCATCGGTGACCCGCACGCCGTGGTGCACCTCGTACCGCTCCTTGAGCCCGCGCAGGATCCCGATGGTGTCTGCGACCGAAGGCGCCTCGACGAACACCGGCATGAAGCGGCGCTCCAGTGCGGCATCCTTCTCGATGTGCTTGCGGAACTCGTCGAGGGTGGTCGCCCCGATCATGCGCAGCTCGCCGCGGGCCAGCATCGGCTTGAGCATGTTGCTCGCATCCATGGCTCCCTCGGCAGCGCCGGCGCCGACCATGGTGTGCATCTCGTCGATGAAGGTGATGATCCCTCCCTCTGCGGCCTTGATCTCGTCGAGCGTGGCCTTGAGACGTTCCTCGAACTCGCCGCGGTACTTGGCCCCGGCCACCATGGCTCCGAGGTCGAGGGCGACCAGGCGCTTGTTCTTCAGACCCTCGGGCACGTCACCGTCGGCGATGCGTTGTGCGAGACCCTCGGCGATGGCGGTCTTGCCGACACCGGGCTCGCCGATGAGCACTGGGTTGTTCTTGGACCGCCGAGACAGCACCTGGATGACCCGCCGGATCTCGTCGTCCCGGCCGATCACCGGATCGAGCTTGCCCTGCTGGGCGAGTTGAACGAGGTCCCGCCCGTACTGCTCGAGCGGCGCCATCGTGTCTTCCGGAGTCTGCGAGGTCACCCGCTGCGAGCCGCGCACCTCGGTGAGCGCTCCGAGGATGGCGTCCTTGGTGAGCCCGGCAGCCCGCAGACCGTCGCCGATCGGACCGCTGGATGCAGCGAAGGCGAGCAGGAGATGCTCCACGGAGACATACTGGTCCTTCATCGACCGCATCTCGCTCTCCGCAGCTTCGAGCAGCCGGACCGCATCCGGAGCGAACCCCACCTCACCGGCGTCGCCGTAGACCTGGGGGATGGCGTCGAGCCGGGAGCCGGCGATGGAGCGCAACGTCGCCGGATTGATGCCGAGCTTGGTGAGCAGCGGATACACAATGGTGTCGGTCTGGCCGAGGAGCGCCTCCAGGAGGTGCGCCGGCGTCACCGACTGGTGGTTGCGTCGTTCGGCCGCCGTCTTGGCAGCGAGCACGACCTGCTGCGACTTCTGGGTGAAAGAGTTGATGTCCAAATCGACCGCCCTCACTGATTGCTGGCTGAACTGGTTCGGGGCCACGAGGTGTTCGGTGCCTCTCTACCCAACCGCTCGACCTACACACGTATGCCAGAAAACTTGAGCGCGATTATATCAGATCCGGTCAGCAGGTCGGGACCGAGACATCGCCACTGAGCTCGGTCGACCTCCACGTATTGTCGAAGGCAGCGAGGCGATAGGTGTAGGTGAGCCCACTGGTCACCGTCGTGTCGCTGGCCATCGTCGCCGTACGCGGGGTGATCGTCTGCTCGGTCTCTTGCACGCCGCCAAGCCAACGCTGCAGCTTGTACCCATCGGCAGTGGCCGACGGTGTCGCCGTCCATTTTGCCGTCACCGAAGCACCTCCGCCACTGGTGGGGCGAAGCGCAACCATTTGCCCGACGTTGTCCTGTGAGGAAGGCGACACCGCCGTGCGGGTACCGGTGGCGCCGGGTCCGGGAAACGGCTCGGTTCCCGCCGTTGTCTGCACCTGGTGGTGTTTGGCGCCGGCTTGGTTGCTGTTGATTTGCCAGCGTTGGGTCATGCCGGCGGGGATGGTGACGCCGCTATCATCCCGGATGGACCAGAACGCAACGAGCATGGTGTTCGGCACGGTGGTGGTCAAGGACGGAGCCACGATCGAGCTTCCGTTGCCACTTTGACCACCGTGCGCATCGATGGGTGTCACCTCGCTCACGTTCGTCCAGGTTCCGAGGCCTGCGGCGAACCGCCCGTTGGAGGCGGCGGTCCAAGTGTACGACGTGACATCGGTGACGGCTGCAGTCCTCAGGTAGAGGGCGCTGAACGGACCGGTCGTCGACCGGCGTACCAGTCTCCAGCCCGCAGGTGCGGTGAGGGCGACGTCGTCACGTAGCACGATGTGCGCCAGCATCGTGTCGCCAGCGACCGTTCCGACCGGCCTGGCGAGCGTGATGGACGTGCTGGTGCCGTTGGCGGTGGTCGCGGCGCGAAACTGGATCGGGCTCGCCGCAGTGCAGCTGGCAGACAGCTGCAGGTTGCTCGGTGGAGCAACCATTGCCGCGGCGAGCGAGTTGCCCTCGTTGGCCGAGGCGGACGTGAAGGCGGCGAGAGACACGGATGCGATCCCACCAATCAGGGCAAGGACAAGTCCGATCCCGACGAATCGAGCCGGGCGACGTCCCAGCAGCCGGTTTGCCCCCGATGTCACCCGATCTCGCAAATTGTGGGTGCCGTTGCGGAAGCTCCCCAAGGGGGACAAGGCGCCGATCGGCAGGGCACTCCACGCGGAAGCGGCGGCGGGAACTCCAGCAGTCGTTCGAGGCTGGCGCTCGTGGGGCTCGGGCCCGGCCACATCGCCACCGGCGCTGTCTCCAGCAGCCCCTTTGTCGGAGTGCGAATCGGCTTCCGGCTTGGTCATGACCCAGCCGATGGCCATGATGGTGACTCCAGCCCACAGCGCAAAGGCGAGTAGCTGTCCCTTGGCGAGCCAGGTCACGGGCATCCCGATCATGGGTACGAGATAGGCACCGCGCCCTTCAACAGCTTCTCGAGACACGGGTGTCATGTCGGGAAAGCCGTTGGCGTCGCCCCGGGTGGTGAATGTCCCGTCGTCGTTGACCGTCTCGATGCGGTGCGTGACGAGAGTCCCGTTGCGGCTCGGGTCCCGGAACGTGATGACATTCGAGGGTTGCAGATCCTCGCTCGACTCGATGTCCTCGATGAGAACGACGTCGCCGGTCTGAATGAGAGGTTGCATCGAACCCGAGGAGATGACCACCGGCTGCCACTTGAGGAAAAACGCCGGTCCAGCAGCGAAAACGGCAAGCCAGCCGAGCGCTGCAACGTAGAACGTGGCGGCACTGAGCGCGAGCAGCGACGACCACCTCGGTTGGGTGATCGTCGCTGCCGAAGCGCTGGAGGGTGCGCTCACGTCGTGGCTACTTCCTACGTCGAGGCGGTCCAGGTGAACCCGGCCGTGGTCGAGTCGCCCTGAGCGTCGTTGGGCAGTCCGGCGTGGGTCACAGTGAACTTGAAAGCACGTGCCGTGTCGGCTGCCGAAGGGGTCCAAGTGTTCTTGGCGGCGCCGTAGGCGTCCATCTTGCCCGTGTAGATGGTTCCGGCCGTCGTGAAGGCGGCGCAGGTGGCACCGGGGGCGCCGATCTCGACGAGAACATCGAGGTTGTCGCTGAGGCCGTCGCCGGCGTTGCCGGGGCCACCAGCGGTGTCGGTGAAAGCAGCCGCCAGCGTCACATCGCTGGTGAGCGTGATGCTGCCCGCATACGTGACGATGAGACAGCCGGTCTGGCCGACTGGATCTGCGGTGTCGTCGTTGTACGTCACGTCGAAGAGAGCGAGCCCGGCGTCGTCATCGGTGATCTCGACGTCGCCAACCGCAAATGAGTTGCCGGTGTTGTCGGTCGAATCGGTGAAGGCTGCCTGCGATGTGCGGATCGTCAGCACCGACACCATCGCCAGTGCCGCAAGAGCGGCGAGCAGCCTGGCCGCTGTGGGTCGAGAGAGGGTGAACATGATGTGGTTCCTTTTGTCTTGGCCGGCCCGTATCGAGGGACTCGAGCTGGCGATGTCTTGCATGTGCGTCTCACCTGTGGGACACCTGCGAGGAACCTCCCATTACATGTCGTCAACGCCACGACCGGCATTTGAGGCGATCGCCCTATCGACTCGCCTACGCGATCATCAAGATCGATGAGAAAGCCCGTCGTGACTGGAGGAGACGACATGAGCTGGACCGCACGTGACACCCCCGATCTGAGCAGCAAGATCGCAGTCGTCACCGGTGGCAACGGTGGGTTGGGCCTCGAGACCGTGCGAGAGCTCGCTCGCAAGGGTGCCCATGTGGTCATCGCCGCTCGCAATCTGGAGAAGGCGGCTGCGGCGGAAGCCGACGTTCGGGGCGAAATCTCCGACGCCTCGCTCGAAGTCCGCAAGCTGGATCTGGCCTCGCTGGCTTCGATCAAGGAATTCGGCGATGGCGTGGTGGAGACCCACCCGGTGATCCACCTCCTGTTCAACAATGCAGGGGTCATGGCCACCCCCGAGTGGCAGACGGAGGACGGCTTCGAGATGCAATTCGGCACCAATCACCTCGGCCACTTCTACTTGACCTACCTGCTGCTGCCGGCGATTCTGAAGTCCGGGGACGGGCGAATCGTGAACACCACCTCGACCGCTCGCTTCTCGGCGGGGAAGTACGACCTCTCCAACCCCCATCTGCGCGGGGAGTACAAGCCGTGGACCGCATACGGCTACTCCAAGCTGGCGAACGTTCACTTCACCCTCGAGCTGAACCGTCGCCTGCGCGAGGCCGGTTCAGGCGTTGCGGTGCTGGCGGCCGATCCCGGCTTCTCGGATACCGAGCTGCAGGCAACCAGCGCTACGAACTCTGGATCCGCATCGAGCAAGTTCTTCCACATGACCGTTGGATGGTTCGGGCAATCGCCGGCCCGGGGGGCCCTTCCCCAGCTTCGCGCCGGCACCGACCCGGCGGTGAACGGAGGCACCCTGCTACGGCCGAAGTGGGTGACCCGTGGCGACCCAGTGGAGGGCAAGATCGGCGAGAAGCTGCGCCGGCCGGAGGATCTCGCCAAGCTGTGGGAGGTGTCCGAGCAGGAGACGGGTGTCACCTTCGATGTCGCTGCGATGGTCGCCGAAGCCTCGTCGTGAGCGGGGCCGGTGGCGCTGGTGGGCGCCTACAGGGCGCATGACCGATCCGGGAGACAGGCTCTAGGCCGATCGACCCAATTCGGTGTGCGGGCCTTCCCCTACCCGAATCGCCCCCTGTACAGTGACACGGGCCGCACCGTCATCGAGTGAGGCACCACGGGTACTGCTGCGAACGGGGGACGAGTGAGCATCCCGACATCCTGCGACGTCGTGATCATCGGTGGAGGACCTGCCGGCAGCGTGGCCGCGGCCATGTTGGCGAAGCAGGGCCACGATGTCGTCGTGCTGGAGCGGGAGCGTCATCCCCGGGACAAAGTAGGCGAGAGCCTCATCCCCGACTTCTGGAAGTTCACCGACAAGATCGGCGCCACCGACAAGATCAAGGACGAGGGCTTCGTCGCCAAGGCCGGTGCGATCATCTCCTGGAACGGCGAATTCAGAGCGCACACGTTCGCCGATTTCGGCTACACCGCATCGGCGATGCACGTGGAGCGAGACGTCTTCGATCAGATCCTGTTCGAGCATGCCGGCACGCTGGGAGCCAAGTTGTTCGAGAACACGGCTGCCGCCAAAGTCGATGTCGGTCTCGATGATGACGGCCTGGAGTACGCCCGGGTCATGTATCGCACGGGGACCGGTGACGAGGGCGAGATCGAAGGTCGATACGTCATAGATGCCAGCGGGCAGGCAGGCGTGATCAGCCGGCAGCTCGGCACCCGGATCATCGACGACTCCTTCCGCTACCTCAGCGTGTGGGGCTATTTCGTGGACTCCAAGTTCCTCACGATCGAGGGCACCGCCGCAAGCATCGACGAGCTGGGCGAGAAGCGGCCGGTGACGTTTGTGACCTCGCTCAGCGACACCGGCGAGGACGGTTGGGCGTGGCACATCACCCTGCGGGACAAGACCTCTGTCGGGATCGTGATCCCGACGACGATGGTCAAGGACGTGCGCACGCCCGGTGAGTCGTGGGAGAGCTTCTTCGTGCGCCGTGTTCGCGAGGTGCCCGTGCTCAAGGACCTGCTCGCCGACGCCACCTTCATCCCCGGTAGCGCCGCCTCGATCCGCGACTACTCGACGAGGTCGACCCAGCTGTCCGGACCGGGCTTCTTCCTCGCCGGCGATGCCGCGGGATTCGTGGATCCCATCTTCTCGGTCGGTGTGGTGTTGGGTATGTACACCGGTGCCGCCGCGGCCTGGGGAGTTGGTGAGGCGCTTCGCAAACCGGACAAGGTGGATCACACCCGGGCGCTGTTCAACAAGCAGGTGGAGGGCCGCATCGAGGTTGCCCGCTCGCTGGCGTTGCCTCGCTACAGATCGACCGGCGAGGTGAGCGAGATGGCCAAAGAGGCCATCGGTTTGGAACGCTCCGCAGTGAAGGAGCTGATGTACGTCGTGTCTTCGTTCACCACCCGCAACGAGAACTGGCTGGAGTTGGTGGACGGCCAACCCCCCGACCTCAAAGAAGGCCAGCTGAAACAGTACGAGTCGATCGAGGTCGACTGACAGCTCCGGGCCCCGCCGGGCACCGTCGCTGCGATCAGTCCGCCGCCGTCCCCCAGCGATCGATCTCGTCGAGATCGGCGGCGAGCAACGCCTTCGTCTCTGCGTCCTCGATGTCGTCGAGCGATGCTCGGGCTCGGGACATCCAGTGCTCGCGCTCGCCGTCGTCCCCGGCCAGCGCCGCCGCCCGAGCCAGCGCCTCCTCGGCATAGCCGACGTAGAACGGACCGAGGCCGTATTCGGTGGCGATCTCCAACGCCGACCCGGCATACTCCCTGGCTCGCACCACATCACCGAGTTCGGCGAATACGCGCGAGACCTGCCAGTCGCTTATCGAGAAGTTCTTCGGCTCGCCAACGTGTCGCCAGTGAAACCGGGAAGCGAGCGCCGCACCGAGCATCGTGCGGTCGTCCTCGGCCGTGCGACTCTCGCTTTCGAGAAGATCCCAGGTCGCGTTGAAGAGATCCACTGCGAACATCCGCTCTGCGGAGCTGGCGCCATCGCCGCTCGACTGACCGGAACGCAGCTCGTCCTCATCGCCGAGCGGGAGATCTCTCTCGTCCTCGTAGTCCGCGTCAGCCTCGTCCTCGTAGTCGTCACCCGGGTCGTCATCGTCGTCGTAGTCATCGTCGACGTCGTACTCATCCTCCCCGTCGTCATCGTCGTCCACGTCGTCGTCGACCAGCTCCTCCACCGAGTAACTCACCACCGTCTCGTAGACGGTGTTGGTCGATCCCGCCACCAAACCGGACGTATCCGGTCCGCCCTCGGCCGTCTCCATGAAATCCTCGAACGCATCTTCCGATTCCCACGTCGAGACCAGCAGCACCGGCTGCGCCGGGTCGAGGGGACGCAGGATCTCGTAGCCGATGAGACCGGGCGACTCCTCTGTGGCCTCGGCCTCGGCGACGAGCGCATCGACCAAGGCGTCGAGCTGGCCGTCGGCGGCGACAGAACCCAGTACGAAGGTGTATTCGGTATCGGCCAGTTCCACGGCTCCTTGTTCGAGTCAGGGAGTGTACGTCGCCCGCTTACGTCCCCGCCCCGGATAGGGTGGGCCGCAGAGCAGCCGGGCATAGGCTCGGCTCATCCAACGTTGCACCACCGTGACCGACGAGCGACCTCACGATCCCCAGACCAGCGTCTCCACCTGCTACCGGCACGGCGACCGCGCCACCAGGTTGCGGTGCAGCCAGTGTGGCCGACCCATCTGTAGCGAATGCAGCATCGATGCTGCCGTCGGCCAGCGTTGCCCGGAATGTGTGCGCGGGCAGGGCACGACCCGGGTGGTGCGAGGGCGCACGCTCGTCGGTCCGCCCACCTTCCAGACCAGCCCGGTCAGCTTCTCGATCATCGCCGCAACCGTGGCGATCTTCGTGGTCGGCGTGCTGTCGCCGACCACGCAGATCGATCTGATCCAGAACTTGGCGATGTCCAACGCGCTCGTCGCCCAGGGCGATTGGTGGCGCATCCTCACCGTCACCCTCCTCCACGGCGGGCTCATGCACGTTCTGTTCAACATGTATGCGCTCTACATCTTCGGGCCGAGTCTGGAGCAGCGCGTGGGGTCGCTGCCGTTTGCCTCCATGTGGCTGGCTTCTGCCGCCGGGGGAAGTGCGGCCTCGTTCTTCTTCGGCGCCCCGGACCAGATCGCCGTCGGGGCGTCGGGCGCCATCTTCGGACTCTTTGGCGCTTGGCTCTACGTCTCCTGGGTACAGAGAAACACCGCAGCCGGCCAGGCGCGACTCAACATGTTGCTCACACTTCTCGTGATCAACCTCGCCCTCCCTCTGTTCATCCCCAACATCGACTGGCGCGCTCACCTCGGTGGTCTGGTCACGGGGATCGTCGTCGCCGCGCTGTGGCGGGTTCTGGCGGCAGGGAAGCCGATGGCGGAGCAGCGTCGCACGGCGATCGGAGCCGCGGTGCTCGTGGTGCTGCTGGCTGCTGTCGTGTTGCTGTGATCTCGCCGCGTATGGTGCAACGGCCCACCGCAACGACGGCCTACACTCACCAGAGTGGTGGCAACACCAGTTGTGATCGATCAGCCCGGCGAGGCGTGCGGAGTCTTCGGGATCTACAGCCCTGGTGAGGATTCTGCGCGCCTGACCTACTTCGGCCTCTTTGCGCTGCAACATCGCGGCCAGGAGAGCGCCGGGATCGCCGTGGCGAACTCAGAAGTCATCACCGTGGTCAAGGACCTCGGGCTCGTTGCCCAGGTCTTCGACGAGCAGACCCTGGGCGGTCTCGAGGGCCATCTCGCCATTGGCCACACGCGCTACTCCACGACCGGCTCCTCGGTGTGGGAGAACTCGCAGCCGATCTACCGGCAGGTCGACGATCGGGGCATCGCCCTGGCGCACAACGGGAACCTCACCAACACCCGCCGTCTCGCCGAGCGATTCGGCAAGCTCTTCGCAACCACAGATTCGGATCTGATGACCGAGGCGATCGCACGCACCATGCACAATGGCCTCTCCTTCGAGAAGGCCGTCTACGAGGCGCTGCCGAGCTTCGCAGGCGCCTTCTCCCTCACCCTGATGGATCCCGAGACGCTCATTGGGGTGCGTGACCCACATGGCTTCCGTCCGCTGTGCCTCGGCCGACGGAACGACGGATGGGTACTCGCCTCCGAGACGGCGGCGCTCGACATCATCGGAGCCTCGTTCGTGCGCGAGGTCGAGCCAGGGGAGATGTTGATCATCGATGCCGCGGGAGTGCGCAGCGAGCATCCGTTCGTCAGCATGCCCGATCCTGCGTTGTGTGTGTTCGAGTTCGTCTACTTCGCCCGGCCCGACTCCGCCCTCATGGGACGCAACGTCCACGTGGCCCGTCGTCAAATGGGCGAGCAACTGGCCGACCAGGCGCCGGCCGACGCCGACCTGGTCGTGCCCGTTCCCGAGAGCGGTATCCCCGCGGCCCAGGGGTACGCAGCCGCCAGCGGGATCCCGTATGCGGATGGCCTCGTCAAGAACCGATATGTGGGCAGAACGTTCATCCAACCGGCACAGTCGATGCGTGACACCGGCATCAAGATGAAGCTGAACCCCATCCCGGGTGAGCTTGCGGGTCGAAGGGTGGTGCTCGTCGACGACTCGATCGTGCGCGGCTCGACCACCAAGCAGCTCATCGCCATGGTGCGCGATGCCGGCGCCAGCGAGATTCACTTGCGCATCTCGTCACCGCCCTACCGCTGGCCGTGCTTCTACGGGATGGACACCGGCGACCGCACGACGCTGCTCGCCGCCGACCGCTCGGTGGATGAGGTCGCCGAGTTCCTCGGTGTCGACTCGCTGGCGTATCTCGAGCTCGATCGGCTGCTCACGGCCGCGGCCAACGGTGCGGCGCCCGACGCCACGTTCTGCACAGCATGTCTCAGCGGCGACTACCCGACCGACGTCACCAGCGCCGCTGACAAGTACGTGCTGGAGCGGGCATGACCACGTACCGGTCGAGCGGTGTCGACCTCGACGCCGCCGACGAGATGGTCGGCTCCATCGCCGGCGCCGTGACCGCAACGTGGGGCGACGATGTGGTCGGCTCGTTCGGCGGGTTCGCCGCCGGAATCGGACTGCCCCCTGGATACACCGCACCGGTGCTCATGATGTCGACCGATGGTGTCGGCACAAAGGCGGAGATCGCCAGACAGACGGATCGTCTCGATGGGCTCGGTTGGGATCTGGTGGCGATGTGTGTCGACGATCTCGTCGCCACCGGCGCTCGGCCGATTGCCATGACCGACTACCTCGCCGTGGGTCGTCTGGATGTGGCCAGAGTGGACCGCATCGTGCGTTCGATCGCTGCGGCATGTACCGCAGCCGGTGTGGCGCTGCTCGGTGGAGAGACCGCAGAGCATCCCGGCGTGATGGATCCCGACGCCTTCGATCTCGCCGGCGCCGCCTTGGGTGTGGTGGAGCGGGGGCGAGAGATCGACGGCCGTGCCATCAGCCCCGGCGACGTCGTACTCGGGTTGGTGTCGCCGAACGTGCGCTCCAACGGGTTCTCGCTGGTGCGCAAGATCGTGCCCGCTCTCGAGCTGGGAGACGAGCTTCCCGGAACCGGACAGGTGGCCGCCGACATTCTGCTGGAGCCGTCGGTGCTCTACACCCCTGCGGTTCTCGACGTCATCGATCACATTCTCGTCCACGGGATGGCGCATGTCACCGGAGGTGGAATCGCCGGCAATCTCAGCCGGGTGCTGCCCGCCGGCTGCGATGCGGTCATCACCACCGATGCGTGGGTCCCGCCCGCGGTGTTCGCTGCCATCCAACAGCTCGGCAACGTGCCCGGCCGTGACATGTTCCGCACCTTCAACATGGGCATCGGCTTCGTACTGGTGGTGGCGCCGGATGACGTCGCAGACGCGGCGCGGCGGCTCGACGAACATCGGGTGGAGGCCACGATCATCGGTGGGATCGAACAGGGCACGGGAGGGGTTCGCTTCGGCTGAGGTGGATGCGACCGTCCGGATTGCCGTCGACGAAAGCGACTATGTGAGAGTCGGCGAACTGATGGCGGAGTATGTCGCCCAACTCCCCTTCGAGTTGACCTTCCAGGATTTCGGCGCCGAGCTCGCCACGATCCGCCAAACCTACGGCCCGCCGCAGGGCGCCGCGTTCCTCGTCGAGCGCGACGGCACCGCAGGCGGGGTGTGCGGTGTGAGCGCCTTCCGCCCCGGGATAGCAGAGCTGAAACGCATGTATCTCCGTGCGGAGCTGCGCGGTGCCGGCCTCGGCCGGCTGCTCGCAGAGCACGCCATGGCCTCGGCCCGCCGTCTCGGATACGAGCGGATCCGCCTCGACACCGTCGCCGCCCTCGCTGCGGCCACCACCCTCTACCGCACGATGGGATTCGTGGAGATCGAGGCGTATCGACACAACCCGCAGCCCGATGCGCAGTTCTTCGAGCTGGAGCTGCGGGCGCTCGCCCGACCGAATCCAGTGGGTGCCGTGCTCGTCGGCGGTGCCAGCCGGCGGATGGGACGGGACAAGGCCGGTCTCCCACTCGGCACCCACACCCTCTCCCAGCACGTCGTCGCAGCCCTGGCCGCCGCCGGTCTCAGCGTCGATCTCATCGGCACCGACCAGGACGCACCCGGGATGGCGGGTCCGCTGGCGGGTCTCGTCGGTGCGATGCGGCTGCATCCCGGGGCCGACGTGTTCGTGGCCGCCACCGACCAACCGTACGCCCGCCCGGCGACCGTGACCCATCTGTTGCAGTGCTCCGGTGACGTGGTCGTTCCCGTCGACGAAGTACCGCAGACCACCTTTGCCCTGTATCGCGATTCGGCGCTTCCCGCAGTCGAGCGGTTCGCTGCTGCAGAGCCCACTGGGTCGTTGCGCACGATGATCGCCGACCGGTCCCTCGACACCACGTTGGTACCGCCGAACGTGTGGTCGGAACAGTGGGGCGAGGATGGACGGAGCTGGCTCAGCCTCGACACCCCGGAGTCATATGCGAGCGCCGCCGCCGCCTGGCCGCACCCGCCCGCAACTACGCTCACGCCATGACCGGCACCCCGACCGAGTTCCCCGTCTCCGAGGTCGTGACCACAGAACGTCACGGCCACGTCACGATCGTGTGGCTCGACCGCCCGGAGAAGCTCAATGCGATGGCGGCAGGATTCTGGGAAGACTTCCCGCGCATCGTCGCAGCCATCGGCGCAGACACTACGACCCGGGCCGTCGTGGTTGCGGCTCGGGGCAAAGCTTTCACCGTGGGCATCGACGTTGCCGAACTGGGCGCCGACGGCGCCGTCGGATCGCCGTCGGACGTGACCGAGCGCATGGCGCTGTATCGCAAGATCAAGCGGATGCAACACACGTTCTCGTCGCTGGCCGAATGTCCCCAACCCGTCATCGCAGCGGTGCACGGCTGGTGCATCGGTGCAGGGATCGACCTCATCACGGCGTGCGACATTCGCCTGTCCTCGGCAGATGCGGTGTTCTCGGTACGCGAGACGAAGATGGCTCTCGTCGCCGACGTGGGAACGCTGCAGCGTCTGCCTCGCATCGTCGACCCGGGACGTGTCGCCGAACTCGTGTATACCGGGAAAGACTTCGGTGCCGCGGAAGCGGCCGACATGGGCTTGGTGACGCGCGTGCTTCCCGATCGAGAGGCAGTCGTCAAGGACGCCATCGAACTGGCGACGGAGATCGCGGCCAATTCCCCGCTCGTCGTCCAGGCGGCCAAAGAGGTGCTGCGCAACACTGCGGACCGATCGATCGCCGAGCAGCTCGACTACGTGGCATTGTGGAATGCCGCCTTCCTCCACTCCGCGGACCTCGCCGAAGCCGTGCGGAGCTTCGTGGAGAAGCGCCCGCCGCAGTGGCGCGGTCGCTGACGGCTTGTACCTTTCGATATTCAGCGATACATCTGCATCATGACGCGAGTTCACAGAAGATTCGCCGGGATCGTCTTGGGGCTCGCCCTGACCACTGCGGCCTGCTCGGGAAGCGACGATGTCGCCACGACCGCTCCCGACACTGTTGCCGCCTCATCGACAACGACGACGGCTGCGCCGACAACAACGACGACAACGACCACATCGACGACGACCACGACGACCACGACGACCACCACCACGCTCCCGCCTGAGCCGACCACATCGGCCGAGTTCGATGCGATCTACCGCGAGCTCGATGCAATCCGCGGCGAAGCGCGGCGCAGCGGCGATGTCGATCGAATGACCGACGCGGTGACGTTGAGCAGCGAATCGTATGAAGACCTCAAGGCGCACGTCGAGGCGGGGCACACTCTGCGATTCCCCGACGACCCCGGTACCTATACGATCGACTCGGTCGAGCTCTATGACAAGCCCTCGGACGACCGGGCCCAGCTCATCGTGCGCGACACCTGGACCGGCGAGATGGTCGTGGTCGACGGCGGCGGAGGCGAAGTGGAGACATCATCGCGGGAGGTTCCCCAGCAGATCTTCCTCGTGACGCTGCGGCGAACCGGGGACGGCTGGCGTATCGCCTCGGATCAGAACATCACCGACAGCGAGGGGGACGGGACGACCTCGTACTTGGCGCTCGAGCCGGAGCCGGACGAGCAGCTCAACGGGGAGCAGAACGACAAAGATGGCCTGGCCTACAGCTCGACGTTCTGGAAAGACGGTGCGGACGGTTTGTGTCTCCACGTCAGGATCGACGAACCCGCCTTGGGGCGAGCCGCTCGCTGTGTCGATCCGCTGGCGGAGGCCGGATCGCTCGATCTGTACGTGCTGCCCTTCGAAGGCTTCGTCGGGACCGTGTACACCGCATACTTCTTGGTCACCCCAGGTGGCGAGATGGATGCTGTGGAGTGGGACCTGGCGGATGGGGACACCGTGTTCGGCGAAGCAGTCCGGGTGACCATCGACTTCGAGATGACCGCATCGTGGGCGGTGTTCGAGGGTGAACCAACAGCGTTTCGCATGCTCGACGAGGACTTCAACATCATCTTCGAATCCGAGGTGTGAATCGCTGCGGCCGGCCCGGCCGCGGTCGTGTGCCACAATGGCTCGATGAGGCGCACCCCGATGCTGATGCGGCGAGCGCTGTTTGCCGCGCCGTAACGCCCCGCCATCCACCCCACCTCCCCGTCCGCCCCGCCTCAGGAGACGTGATGTCCGAACTCATCGACCGCCAACGCAAGGTGATCGCCCCGGCCGCAGCCTTCGACAACCCCGTAGAGATCGTCGCCGCAGAGGGGTCGTGGGTGACTGCCGCCGACGGACGGAAGTTCCTCGATTTCACCTGTGGAATCGCGGTGGGAAACCTCGGGCACCAGCCAGCGTCGGTGAAACAAGCCGTGCTCGAACAGCTCGACCGGGTGTGGCACGCCGGCGGTGTGTTCCTCTACGACACCCTCACCAAGGCCGGGGAACGTCTCCACGAAATCACTCCGAGCGGCATCGACAAGTTCTTCTTCATGAACTCAGGAGCCGAGGCGGTCGAAGGTGCGATGAAGCTGGCACGCAAGACGACCGGCCGGCAGGGCATCGTGGTGTTCCGCGGCGGATTCCACGGCCGCACCATGGGGGCGGTCAGTTACACCACATCGAAGGCGAAGTACCGGCAGAGCTACCACCCGCTGGTCGGATCCGTGTTCGTCACGCCTTTCCCGCACCCGTTCCGGTGGCGGATGAGCCAGGAAGAGGCAGTGGAGCGCTCGCTTCACGACCTGCAGCTGCTCTGCAAACACGAGGTCACCCCCGAGGAGATTGCTGCGTTCCTGGTCGAACCCCTCCAAGGCGAGGGTGGTTACTACCCGGCGGGCAAGGCGTTTCTCGACGAGCTGCGACGCCTCGCCGACGAGCACGGGATCTTGCTCGTCATGGACGAGGTGCAAACCGGGTTTGGCCGGACGGGCGACTGGTTTACGTCACTCGTCTATGACGTACGCCCCGATGTCCTGGTCATGGGCAAGGGCATCGCCAACGGATTCCCGCTGTCGGCGTTCGGCACATCGGCTCAGCGCTTCGACGAATTCCCCGCCGGCTCCCACGGGACGACGTTTGGCGGCAATCCGATCTCATGCGCGGCGGCGGTGGGCACGATCGATGCGCTCGAACCAGTCGTACCCCAGGTCGAGAAGCTGTCAGATCACGCCTTTGATCGCTTCGGGGAGCTCCAGGCGAGCCATGGCACCATCGGGGATGTCCGCGGCCTCGGGCTGATGATCGGGGTGGAGCTGGTGGGCGAAGACGGTCACACTCCGGCACCGGAGGCGTACCAGCACCTGAAGAAGTACTGTTTCGACAGAGGGATGCTGATCCTTCCCTGCGGGCCTGATGGCAATGTGATCCGGTTCATCCCGCCGCTGACGACGTCGACCGACGAGCTCGACCTCGGCATCGATCTCATCGACGCAGCACTCACCGACTACGAGGGCTGATCGATCGGCTCGGCGACCGGTCGTGTGTGACGAGTTGCCCGTGCGGCCTGTCGACCATCTCTCACTCGTCGTCGGAGAACTTGCCGCGGATGCGGGGATAGACGACGGGGCGGTGCTTGTAACAGGCGTCGGCGCGGTTGTATCGGGAGAGCACGACCGTACAGTCGTCATTGCAGCAGATCCGGCCGGAGGCGAACGTCTTCGGCCGGCGAATCCGTGATCCGGGACGTGCTGCCTTGATTGCCGTTTCACCCATGGCGACCTCCGTAAGGCGCTGACACCTGCTGTACGGGGGTACGGGTCCGAACGGATGACGGTTCGTTGTCTCGACAAGAGGTCATGCCCGCCGCACTCGCTTTCAGCGACTCCTCGTCTGCCGGGTCATCGTGACGTGGAGTGGAGCACCGCGCTCATGCTCACAGCTGGCCAATGCGTTCCCGAGGACGCACCGGAACCCCCGGCACCTTCTCCTGGCGCCTTCCCCCCGGCAATACCAGCGCCAATGCGGCCGCCGTCATGGCGACGATGAGCAACCACTCTCCGTAGCGGGTGAACACGGTGATGTCACCCACCCGGTAGTTGACCGTACCGGTGAGCACCGTGGTCTCGAACAACTCGGTCTCGCCGAGGGTGTCCCCCTCGGCAGTGACGAGCGCCGATTTTCCTGTGATCGCCGCATGCACCAAGTCGTGCCCCACGGCCGCCGCATTCACTCGAGCCATGCTGATCAGCTGATCGGATGCGGCGCCCCGGCCGAAGGAACCCTCGTTGGTGGCCACCACGAGCACCTGACCCCCGAGCAGCGCCTCGCTGCGTGCATACCGGGGGAACGCACCTTCGAAGGAAATGACCGAGCCGATGATGCCGCGCTCGGTAGCGAACACCACCGGGTCGCCGCCCCGCACCATGTCACGGGGCACCTGGTCGAGCTGGGGGATGAACCCGAACAGCTGCCGCATGGGGACGAACTCTCCGAAAGGCACCGGGTGACGTTTGGCGTATTCCCCGAGCCGGGAGCCGTTGGGTCCGAAGAAGGTGTTGACGTTGTCGAACTCCTCCCCACCCTCGACGACTCTGGTGCTGCCGACCAGCAGATACGCCCCGAGCCGCCGGGCCTCGGTCTCGAGATCGGCACGGACCTCCGTGTTGCCACTCGGCTCGAACGGGGTTCCCATCGCATTCTCCGGCCACACCACCAGGTCGAATGTTTCGGCGGGAAGCTGGCGGGTCAGCTCGAGATGCGACTCGTAGATGAGCTTCTTCTCATCGGGACAGTGGGTCCCCGGACAGGGGGAGTTGCCCTGGACGATGGCCACTCGTAGCTCGGGCCCGTCGGCGCCGGGAGGGAACAGGCTCCCGGCGAGGACCAGCACCAACGCCACGACGAGTGGGTCGACGAGCAACCGCCAGTTCTCGGTGTCCTCGAACACGAGCACCGCACCCGCGGCGACCGCCACCGCGATGAGACCCCACCCTGCAGGACCGATCCATTGCACCGCCCCGATGAACCCTGAGTTGTCGGCGGCGGCGAACCCAGGGGCGCCCCAGGGGAATCCGCCGAGCGGATAACGGGCCCGGATGAACTCGAAGAGTCCCCAGCCGGCCACGGTCACCAGCCACCAGCGAGCCGGGGGCCACATTCGAAACGCCCACACCAGGATCGCATAGAGCGAGAACAACACCGAGAGGACGACGGTGAGAGGTAGCCAAGCGACTACGCCGACGGTGCGCATCCACCACAGCAGCGCACCGAAAAAGATGAGACCGTGAAGCAAGCCGATGGCGGCGGCTGCCGTGCTCGTCTCGACGCGTCGCAAGGCCCACAGCACGGGCGCCGGGGCGACGAAGATCAACAATCCGAGATCGAGCGGGGGGAACGCCGCCCACATCAGCAGTGCCCCGGCCGCGGCTACGAGAAACGGCGTCATCGGTGCCCAAATCCTAGCGTCGCCATCCATCTAGCCACCGGCCCGGCCGGAGTCCGAGTTTGCCGCGTCTGCGGCCAGAACTCGGTAGCCGCCGATTGCGGCGCCGGCCCGTAGCATGCGGTTCCGTGAACGATCTCGAGCTCGCCATCTCCGCCGCCCGAGCTGGCGGCGCCATCGTGGCCGCCGGCTTCGGCACCATTGCGGCGGCCGACTTCAAACGACGCAACGACCCGGTGACCGAGGTCGACCGCACCGCCGAGCAAGCAATCGTCGAGCTGATCACGGCGCACCGGCCCGACGACGCACTCCTCGGCGAGGAAGGCGCCGCGAGCGGAGATCACAGCGGGCGCACCTGGCTCATCGATCCACTCGACGGCACGGTGAATTTCGTCCATGCCTTGCCCATCGTGTCGGTGTCGATCGGGCTGTTCGACGGCGACCGGCCATTGGTGGGCGTCGTGTACGACCCCATCAACGAAGAGCTGTACGCCGCCGAGAGCGGCCGGGGCGCAACGCTGAATGGCTCATCGATCTCGGTGTCGGAGGTCGACGATCCGACGCAGGCGCTCGTCGTGACCGGGTTTCCCTACGACCATCATGAACACGCCACGGCATACGTCGCCGCGGTACGTGACATGTTGACCGAGGTCAACGGCATCCGTCGCCTCGGGTCGGCGGCCCTCGACCAGTGTTACATCGCCGCCGGGAGGATCGACGCCGGGTGGGAGTACGACCTCAGGCCGTGGGACATCGCAGCAGGCTTGGTGATCCTGCTCGAAGCGGGCGGGCGGTCTACGCACCCCGATGGGCGACCCACGACACCGTGGACCCAGCACACCGTGACGTCGAACGGACACATCCACGAGACCATCCGCCGCATCGTCGACGGGGCCTTCCCGACACATCTGCGCTGAGCCCGCTTGGGAAGTTTGACCAGGCCCGGCTAGGGATGGGGTCTAGCATCGCCGCATGCGCGTCGAGTACTTCTTCGACCCCGTGTGCCCCTTCTGCTGGGTCACGTCGCGCTGGGTCGTGGACATCGCACCGGATCGCGACCTCGAGATCATGTGGCGCTTCATCTGCCTGCGCATCATCAACGACGGCACGTACGAGGCGAAGGGACCGGAGTACGAACGTAGCCACAACAAGGGTCGCCAGCTGCTTCGAGTCGCCGCCGCCGTCGGCAAGGACCACGGATCGGAGCGGGTCGGCGAGCTGTACACCGCAATGGGGAATGCGATCTGGGAGGTGCCACGGCCGCCGGACGGTGACCGGCGCACCCACCTCGAGAGCTTCGACGCAACCGTCGTCGCCGGATTGCTCGAATCGGTGGGGCTCGACTCCGCGTATGCAGCGGCGATGGACGATTCCGCACATGACGATGTGCTCGCCGCCGAGAGTGAGCTCGCCTTCGAGCGCACGGGTCGGGATGTCGGCACTCCCATCATCACCTACGGTGACGGACCTTCTTACTTCGGACCGGTCATCAGCTCGGTGCCGCCCCACGACGAGGGATTGCGGCTGTGGGACGGGCTCGTCGAGGTGACGTCGGTAGCGACGTTCTCCGAGCTGAAACGATCGAACAGGGACCCGCTGGATCTCCCGATCCTGCGGAGCTGAAGCCTGGTAGGAGGCCCCATGCAAGCGCTGATGAACCCCCGGGTGATAGCAGGACTGACGCTGCTCATCCTCATCGCCTATGGCAGCTGGGTGACGGGTGCGCCCAACAACCGGTTGCGCCCGGTTGATGCCGTCGTCGTCCATGCCGGTGGCGAGGGCGAGCGCCTCGAGCTGGCGCTCGAGTTGATGGAGCGGCAGGCCGCACCGACCTTGGTGCTGATGCGCGGCACCAACCCGGACTCCCCCGACCTCAACGCCGTCTGCGACGCCGGCAGTGAGGCTTATGAGGTGGTGTGCCCGACACCTGACCCCGACACGACCATAGGTGAAGCGCAAGCGCTCCGGTTGCTGGTCAACCAACGGGGTTGGGACGAGATCATCGCTGTGACGTCGGATTACCACCTGCGTCGCGCCACTCACCTCGATCGTGAGTGCAACCCCGGCCTTGCGGTCTATGCGCAGCGCGCCGACAGCGACCTGGGGCTGCTGCGTACGTTGCAGCGCACCATCTGGGAGATGGGCGGGATGATCCAGGCAGCCTTCACCTGCTGAGCGCGACAGCCGGCCCGTGCGGTCGCGCACGCAGGCTCGGCCTAGACGCCGAGCAGCTTGCGCAGAGGTGTGGCAACGTCCTCGTAGTCGGCGTGGTTTCCGGTCTGCTTCTTGGAGTAGATCAGCTCGTCGTCGGCCAATACTTCGAACACGCCTCCGGTGCTGGGGATGACGCTGAGCGAGTCGATCTTGAACTCGAACTCGTCGAGAAGCTGCTCAACCATGCGCACGGCACGGTCGGTGTAGCTTCAAGACGCGCAGTATTCGATCTGCAGTTTCATGAGCGGGATGATATCGAGCGCCGTGGGTGCCGCCGCCGTTCGCCGTCAGTCGAGCACACATCCCGAGCTCGCCGTGCTCACGGTGCGCATGTAGCGGGCGAGCGCACCCTCCGTCGCCTTCGGAGGCGGCGGCTGCCAGGCATCCCGGCGCCGTGCGAGCGTCGGCTCGTCCACCGCGAGATCGATAGAACGCAGCTCGGCGTCGATGTGGACGAGGTCGCCCTTCTCCACCAGCGCCAGCGGACCACCATCGGCCGCCTCCGGTGTGACGTGACCCATGATGAACCCATGGGATCCGCCGGAGAACCGCCCATCGGTGATGAGAGCAACCGAGTCGCCGAGACCCGCCCCCATGATCGCCGACGTGGGAGTGAGCATCTCGGGCATGCCGGGACCACCTCGAGGGCCCGAGTAGCGGATGATCACCACGTCGCCGGGAGCGATCTCGCCGGCCTCGAGAGCATGCAGCATGTCCTCTTCGTCGTCGAAGGGATTCGCCGGCCCACTGAACCGCAGACCCTCTTTGCCGGTGATCTTGGCCACCGCAGCGTCGGGAGCGAGGCTCCCCCGCATGATCTGGATGTGGCCGGTCTCCTTGATCGGATCCTCCCACGACCGAACCACATCCTGCCCGTCCTGGAGACCCGGCAGATGCGCCAGGTTCTCCGCCACAGTGCGACCTGTCACGGTCATGCACGAGCCGTCGATGGCCCCACGCTCCAACAACATCTTCATGACCGCCGGGGTGCCCCCCACGTTGTGCAGATCTTCCATCACGTACCGACCGGAGGGCTTCAGGTCGGCGAGATACGGCGTGCGGTCGCTGACGTCCTGAAAGTCGTCGATGGCGAGCTCGACACCGGCGCTGTGAGCCATCGCCAGAAGATGGAGCACCGCATTGGTTGAGCCTCCGAGCACCATGACGAGGGTGATCGCGTTCTCGAACGACGCACGCGTCATGATGTCTCGGGGTTTCAGATCGAGCTCGAGCAGACGGCGGATCGCGGCACCCGCGGCGTAACACTCCTCCAGCTTCTGTGCCGATGTTGCCGGCGTCGACGACGAGTACGGCAAGCTCATACCCAATGCCTCGATGGCCGACGACATGGTGTTGGCGGTGTACATCCCCCCACAGGCGCCGGGGCCGGGACAGGCGTTGGCCACGATGCCGAGCCGCTCGTCATCCGTGATCCTGCCGGCGATGTACTCCCCATAGGCCTGGAAGGTCGAAACGATGTCGATCGGAGCCCCCGTCGGGCTCACGCCGGGTTTGATGGTGCCGCCGTACACCATGAGCGAGGGACGATTGAGGCGCGCCATCGCCATGACACAGCCGGGCATGTTCTTGTCGCAGCCCGGCAGGGACACGTTGGCGTCGTACCAGTGCGCCGACATGACCGTCTCGATCGAGTCGGCAATGAGGTCGCGCGACTGCAACGAGTAGCGCATCCCCGCTGTGCCCATCGAGATCCCGTCGGAGACACCGATCGTGTTGAACCGCATCCCAACGAGACCTGCGTCGACCACTCCGCGCTTGACCTCGGCAGCGAGATCGTTGAGATGCATGTTGCACGAGTTGCCCTCGAACCACATGGAGGCGATGCCGACTTGCGGTTTGGCGAGATCCTCTCGAGTCAGCCCGGTGGCGTGCAGCATGGCCTGCGACCCGCCTTGCGAAGGGGACTGGGTGATACGCCGGCTGTACTTGTTGAGTGCGTCGTCCATGCCCGGAGCGTAGTTGCGACGGTTGGCAGCGGCCGGTGCGATGCGTCTCATATCGCCAGGGCCGCAATACACTTCCGGCACTCCCGATAATCGCCAAGCCTCACACCAAGAAGGTTGCCGTTGTCGACTCCCGACTACTTGCCCAAAAAGAAAAAACGCAGCCGCAAGGTCGTGCTCACCCTGCTGATCCTCGCCGTGCTCGGCGTGTTCGGCGTCATTGGTTTCGTGTTGTGGACCGACTCGCAGGTCGAGCGAATCCCAGCCGAGGAGCTCACCTCACTCGACCCGGTCACCGGCGAGGCGCGGAACTTTCTCATGGTCGGCACCGACAGCAGGGAGAACCTGCCCGACGACTTCGAGGGGCGTTTCGGCGACTTCTCCGGTTCCCGCACCGACGTGATCATGGTGGGCCACTTCGAGAACGGCCGGGGCCAGCTTCTCAGCATCCCGCGTGACCTCAGGGTGGAGATCCCCGGCCACGGCATCGACAAGATCAACGCCGCATTCGTCTTCGGGGGACCCGATCTGCTCGTGGACACGATCAAACAGAACTTGGGCATCGACATCCACCACTACGTCGAAATCGACTTCGTCGGCTTCGCCAACACGGTCGATGCTCTCGGTGGGATCACATTGAGCTTCCCCTTCGATTCACGTGACGTGAAGAGCGGTTTCGAGATCGAGGCCGGTACCCACACGCTCACTGGTCCGCAGGCGCTCGCCTATGCCCGGTCCCGTTCGTTCGAAGAGCTCCAGCCCGGTGGGTGGACCACAGTGCGCGCTACCGACATCGGCAGGATGGGCCGGCAGCAGGAGCTGCTGCTCACCATGCTGGATGAAGCCAAGTCGTTGGGCAACGCTTTCAACTTGCCCGCCTTCATCTCGTCGTTCGCCAAACAAGTCCGGATGGACTCGAGTCTCGATGTGCCGATCATGCTCGATCTCGGTCGCAGGCTGTTCACGCTCGACGAGAGCATCGACGCCATTTCGCTACCGGTGCGTGGTCTCACAGAGGGCGGCGTTTCCTATGTGGTCCCCACCGAAGAAGCCCAAGGCGTCATCACCCTCTTCAAGACGGGCCAGCCTTTCACGTAGTTGGTTTGGTCGCTGAGATCCGCCGTTCCTCTTTGGTCGCTGAGATCCGCATTGCATGAACACTGCGGGGTAGCAGAGCGGATCAGCTCCCGGAGCTGCCGCGGGACGTCCCACGGAAACAATCGCCGCACCCGTTCGGGTGCGAGCGAATGCGGCGCCCGTTTGGTGTGGGTCCGCTCGCTGACGCTGTCGCTACCGGGCACCACAGATTTGCGG